>NZ_KV788177.1:215264-331428 GCF_001807205.1 Corynebacterium sp. HMSC05D03
AGACTTTTTCTTGACTGTTTCTTGCTTCTCGCGCATACTTTTACTCATGACTCCCATCAACTCTGCGCCTGAGGAACAACTTGTAGCCCGCGTGAAACGGTTTACGGCGCTTCCGGCTGAGCTACCGTGGCTCGAGTTCAAGGTAAACAAGCTGTCCTCTGGCGCGGAGATCGCAAAGTATGCCTGCGCTTTAGGCAACTCGGCGCGTCTGCACGATGAACCAGCAGGATACCTCATATGGGGAGTAAACGATGACCACGCTGTCGTTGGGACGTCGTTTGACTGGCAACGCGCAAAGGGGAAAGGCAACGAAGACCTACTCCCCTGGCTCAACCGCGTCATTAGTCCAGCTCCTGAACTAACCTTCGACGAGATCACGGTTGATGGGCGCCTCGTTGTGCTTCTGCGCATCCCCGCCGCATTGTCCGCCCCGTATTCCTTCGAAGGGAAACGGTATTTCCGCAAGGGCAGCTATGTAAAGAACCTCATGGATTTTCCCAATGAAGAACGTCAGCTCTGGCAGAAGCTCAATCAGTTCGAATTTGAAAACACTGTAGTCGCAGAGAACCTTGAGCCCGAATCGATTACCGACCTCCTTGATCCTGAGGCTTTCTTCCTTAATCGGCCGGAACTCCCGCATACGACAGGCGCTGCCCTTATCGACACATTAAGGAGCGCCAAAGCCATCTCCTACTCACACGAGCAAGGCTGGCATATTCCGGCGTGGTCCGCACTCATGTATGCGCGCTCTCTTCAGGACTTTCCGGAGCTGCGCGGGCGCGCTCCCCGCGTCCTATACTTCAACGGCCCTTCACGCACGGAGGTGGAACGAGAATGGGAATTCACCGAAGGCTATGCGTCTTCCTTCACCCACATAGTCACGCTTTTCAACACCATTCGTCCAGGTGGCGAACATATTGATTCCAGCGGTAAGCGCGTATTGACTCCGTTGTTGCCAACGGTAGCCTTCCGCGAGGTACTAGCAAATGCACTCATGCACCAGGATCTCGAGCAACGTGGCAGATTCTTGACCGTGGAGATTTTCAGCGATCGGGTCGAAGTAACCAACCCAGGGACCCCGCTTATCGACCCCCAACGGTTCATTGACTCGGCGTCCACCACACGCAATACCCATCTCGGTGAAGCTTTACGTCTGGCGCATTTTGTCGAACAACGCGGAAGTGGCTGGGACAAAATCGTCTCTTCCCTCGAAGCCGAACACTTCCCGCCTGCTCTCATTCGCGCCAACGGAAGTACCACCGTCTCCCTCAGCGCCTACCGCCCCTTTGCGCTGATGACGATGGAAGAAAAGACCCAAGCCGTTTATCAACACGCTTGCCTTCGCTTCCTTGAGAACCTCCCCGTTAACAATTCCTCAATCCGTCAGCGCTTCGGGCTGAAGAACTCACAAGCCGCTCAAGCCACACGCCTGCTTGCTGCCACCGTCGAGGAAGGACTCATCCATGCCTATGATCCCAACGCCGGTCCGCGTTCGTTGCGCTATGTTCCGTTCTGGAGCGAATAGAGATCACCTTCTTGCTTCATCAATCGCAAACAGGTCTTAAACAGCACTCCGCGACGCAATTTATACCCGTTGAGCTGCGAAGACTTTTTCTTGACTGTTTCTTGCTTCTCGCGCCTTATCTCGCGGGGCTTTTATCCTTTGAACACCGAGAACCCTAGTTAGTTAAAAAGTTTTTCACTACTTGGGAACCGAGAAACCATCGTCTCAGACTACTAGTGCAGTTGATATCAGCGCCTGTCCATCGCCCTTTGCTGAGCGCCCCGCGAACGTTCAGCAGGGGCCTTCACCAAAGACACTGAAAAGAGCACTACCTATGAGTCGGACGGCTCTGCGATCTTTCATTCAGCGCATTCACTTTTATGGCGGTATGTTCGTCGGCCCCTTCATTCTCGTTGCGGCCTTGACTGGCTGCCTCTATGCCATGGCACCCACCCTGGAGAAGGTGGTGTACCACGACGTCATGTCCGTTCCGGCGGTCGAGCACCCCGTGAGCTTGGAAGAACAAATCCAGGCCGCACAGCACGAGGTCATCGGGGACTACCCCACCTACTCCGGCCTGGGCGAGATGCCGCTACGCCGCTGGATTTCCTCCCTGCACGAAAGCTTCCACTTGGGCAAGATCGGTGAGCTCTACTCGGAGCTGGCTGCCTCTTGGCTGTGGGTCATGGCCTGCGGGGGTCTTTATATGTGGTGGATTCGCCGCCGTCCAAAGAACAAGGCAACCGCGAACGCCGCACACCAGCAGCCCAAGCGCTCTGCCCGCTGGAAGGCCACCCGCCTGCATTCCACCGTCGGTGCCTGGATCTTCATCGGTCTGCTTGGTCTCTCTGCCACCGGTATCACGTGGTCGGGACTGGCCGGCGACAACGTTGATTCCCTAGTGGAGCGCATGCAGTGGAAGGCCACCCCCATCGAGACTGCCCTCCCCGGCACCACCGCTGAAACGCATGAGCACACCATGCATGAAGGTCATGAAGGGCATGGGGTTGGAGGGGCATCGTCAAGCACGAACATAGCTGCCGAGGCCGAGCGCGTCCTCGCCACCGGCCGCGCCGAAGGGCTGACCGGACCGCTGCGCCTCTACCCGCCGGAGGACGTCCACTCCGCCTGGCAGGTCAGCGAACGCTGGGTGGAATGGCGCACCACCTCCGATGCAATTTCGGTAGATGGCGCCACCGGCGACGTCATCGACCGCCAGCCTTTCTCCAGCCTGCCGCTGTTTAGCAAGCTCAGCAGCTGAGGCATCTACCTGCACATGGGCATCATGTTCGGGCTGCCATTGCAGATTGCGCTACTCACGCTGGGTCTCGCCACCGCCGCTCTCGTGGTGCTGGGGTACTACATGTGGTGGAAACGTCGCCCACGCTTCCTCCCGACTGCCCACTTCTCCTGGGCCACCACAGGACTGGGCGCGCTTTTCGCGGCCACCGTGGGCGTCTTCCTGCCGCTCTTAGGAATCACCTTGGCGGCGTTCCTGGTTCTCGACATCGTCCTGGTGTACCGTGCCACCACTCCACGCAGGGAACGCACACCAATCCCGGTGGGATAGTTTAGTGAAAGCCATCACATAGGAACGGGCTTATTAGGTACGGTAGTTTCTTATGACTAACCCACTACTGACCCCCTCTACGCTGCCCTATCAGCTCCCGCCGTTTGCGGAGATCAAGGTAGAGCACTACCGCCCCGCTTTCGACGAAGCACTCGCGCTTCACGACGCCGAGATCGCCTCCATCACCGACAACCCCGCCGCGCCTACGTGGGAAAACACCGTGGAGGCGCTCGAGCGATCCGGCCAGGACCTCGACCGCGTCATGGCCGTCTTCGGCAACCTCTCCGGTACGGATGTCACCGAGGAGATGGAGGAGATCGCCGCCGACATCTACCCGCGACTGTCCGCGCACTATGACGCGATGTACCAGAACGAGGTGCTCTACGCGCGCATCAAGGAGGCGACGCCGCCTGCCGACGACGCAGAAGGCCAGCGCCTCCACGACCACCTCCTGCGCACCTTTGCCCGCAAGGGTGCCGATCTCGATGCGACTGGCAAGGCCCGCCTGTCTGAGATCAACCAGCGCCTTTCTGCACTGTCGGAGGAATTTGGCCGCAACCTCATGGCATCTACCCGCGAGCGCGCGGTCTCCTTCACCGAGGAGGAACTCGAAGGCCTGCCCGCCGAGCGCATCGCTTCCGCCAAAGCCGACGCTGAGGCGCTTGGCCGCGAGGGCTATGCCATCCCGCTGGAGCTGCCAACCGTACAATCGGAGCTAAGCCGCCTGGCGCGGGAGGATGCGAGGGAGAGGTTGTATGGGGCGTCGGCAAGCAGGGGATCCGAAAACAACATCCCGGGACTCATCGAAGCCGTCCAGCTACGGGCCGAGAGGGCCGAGCTGCTGGGCTTTGCCTCTCATGCCGACTACGTGATCGCCGAGGAAACCGCCGCGACTGCCGACGCCGCCCGCACCATGCTCTTCGACCTCGCCCCCGCCGCCGCGGCCAATGCCGAAGGCGAGCAGAAGCTCCTCGCTGAAGAGGCTGAGCTCAACAGCCAGGGATTCACCGCCGCCGACTGGCCCTACTGGGAATCCAAGGTCCGCGCCCGCGACTTCTCCCTCGACGAGGAAGAGCTGCGCAAGTACTTCCCGCTGGACCAGGTCCTAGAGAAGGGCGTCTTTGCCGCCGCCGAACGTCTCTACGACATCACCGTTATCCCGCGCGATGACCTCGAGGGCTACGCGGAGGGGGTTCGCGTGTGGGAGGTGCGGGACGGTTCCGTCCCGCACGGGGAAAAGAACTCACACGGGATCGGTCTTCTCCTCACCGACTACTTCGGGCGCCCCACCAAGCGCGGCGGCGCATGGATGAGCGAGTTCGTGGGGCAGTCCCGACTGCTGGAGCGCAAGCCGGTCATCGTCAACGTCATGGGCATCACCAAGCCCGCCGACGGCTCCCAACCGCTGCTGAGCATGGATGGGGTCCGCACTGTCTTCCACGAATTCGGTCACGCCCTGCACGGCCTGCTTTCCGACGTCCGCTACCCCACCTTCGCCGGCACCAACGTACCGCGTGATTGGGTGGAATTCCCCTCGCAGATCAACGAGAACTGGGCACTGGATAAGAACTTGGTCAAGGAGTACGCCCGCCACGTGGAGACGGGCGAACCTATTCCGGACGAGCTTCTCGACGCCATCTCCGCCGCCTCCGAGTTCGGCCAGGGATTCGCCACCTCGGAGTATCTGGGGGCGTCGATCATCGACCTCGCGTGGCATTCCCTGAGCGCGTCGGAGGCCGCCGAGTTGGAAGCTACACCGGAGGCCGTCGCCGAGTTCGAGGCCGAGGCCCTGCGCGCGGCCGGGCTAGACAACGAGCTCATTGCGCCGCGCTATCGCTCGACCTACTTCAACCACATCTTCGCCGGTGGCTACTCCGCGGGCTACTACTCCTATCTCTGGGCCGAGGCCCTCGATGCCGATGGTTTCGAGTGGTTCAAGGAGCAAACCGACCTTCGCGAGGCCGGCCAAAAGTTCCGCGATGTCATCCTGTCGAAGGGCGCATCCCGCGACTTCACGGAGGCTTACCGCGAGTTCCGCGGCCGCGACAAGGACGTCGCCCCGCTGCTCAAGCGCCGCGGCCTTGCCGGCGCCTAGTGCCGACTAGTTATCCACAGATTTCGTCGGATGGCTAGTCCGGGGCTTGGCGGCAGGATGGGGTGCTTTTAGGCTGCGGAGTATGAGATTGCAGACATACTTCGCCGCACTCGGCCGCGCCATTGACCTGGTGGCCGAGTGCGCGGGCCTGTCTGAATCTGACTTGGTGTCCCTTGGCGCCACGCCTGCCGACGCCACCGTGTTCCTCTCTCTTCACCACACCTACTTCGGGCATACCTCCTCGACGAAGAAGCAGCGCACGGCGGTTGCAGCCGCCCGCCGGCGCGGGCACGGGCTGGTGACCTTGCAGCTTATCGAGCACTTCGTGGCCAAAGTCCGGGACCACAACAAAGCGTGGGATTTGCGGGTGGAGCTGTGCCAGACCAGCGCTGAGTTGGTGGAAAAGGTAGCGCGCAAGCGGTTGCGGATGATGCGCAAGCCCCGCACGTATGCCGAGCGCGCCAAGCTCACCCAGCATGGCAACGGCCTGGCCACGCTCACGGTCACCGCGGACTCGCTGCAGCTGACCGGCGTCTTCGAAGGCATCGACCAGGAACGCCCCGGCGAGAGCTTCTTGGAGAATCTGGAGGGCGGTGGCGTCAAAACTGAGGTTGCCACCATGGCGGTCCTGCAGCTCGATGACTACGCAGAACTGCTCAAGGGCAATACCGACAAGGATGGCGAAGAGTTCATCGTCCGCACAACAAGTGGCGCGACGATGACCGGTTCGCAGCTAGTAGAGCGCGCTCTGCTGGACAAGGGGATCATCGTGGCTGTCAGCCGCGAGCACGGCCCGCTCGATGTCTTCCGCTTCCAGCGCTTCGCCACCACGAAGCAGCGCCTCGCCTTGGCTGCGGAGAATCCGTGCTGTGCATGGGAGGGCTGCAAGGTTCCTTTTGAGAAATGCCAAATCCACCACATCAAAGCCTGGGCCCGCGGCGGGCCCACCAACATCCTCAACCTGGTGCCACTGTGTCCGTACCACAACGGAGTCAACGACGATGACCCCGATGCCCCGCCCTCACGCGGCCACACGGACCGTATCGGCGGGCGGGTGGCATGGATCCCGCCATACGACGCCGCACCGGTCTTCACCAGCGCCTTCAATTAGCCCCCCCTTCAACTACCCCCAATGCCCGCTAAGGCACCGGTGTGCCCCGTCCCGCCAGTGCAGGTAGCAGTGCAAGCAACGCCGCTACCAGCGCCAGGGCATTCTTCCAGCACTGTTTGGTCGTACCCCGCAGGAAACCGCCTCCTCGCGGGGCATTCGGCGTGCCGGCTTAATTCATGGAACTGATCATGCGCTCAAGCCTGTCCCGCAGGAATTTTGGCCGTGCCGGTTGGCCGTGCCGGTTGGCCGTGCCGGTTGGCCGTACCGGTTGGCTGGGCGGTCGGTTTGGCGGGCGTGCCGGCTTAGCCGGCGTTGCGCAGCGCTGTGGCGAGACCATTCATCGTGACCTGGATGGTCTTGGACACCAGGAACTGATCGTCGCCGCGGCGGTAGCGACGCAGCAGCTCCAACTGGATGGCGTTGAGCGGAAGCAGGTACGGGTAGCGCCGCTTGAGCGACCGCGCCTGGCGCTGGTTCTCACTGACCAACTCCGCGTTGCCGGTGACCTTGAGGTAGACCTCGCGGGTGCGCTCAAACTCCTCGGAAATCAGGCTGAAGATACGGTCCGCAGTTTCTTTGTCATCAACCAAGTTGGCATACAGGCGTGCCAGCTGCATCTCCGCCTTGGCCATGACCTGCGCCATGTTGGCGAACACGGAGCGGAAGAAAGGCCACGTACGGTACAGCTCACGCAGCTCCTCCCAGCGCTTCTCCACTTCTCCATCGCCGCTTTTTACTCCGGCCTTTCCGGTTTCTGCTCCATCCGCAGTGGCATTTACTTCTTCTACGCTGGCCAGTCCTACTCCACATTCACCACCGGAGGATTGCTGTACCCACGCTGTCACCGCACTGCCCACGCCGAACCAGCCCGGAATGTTGGTGCGGGACTGTGACCACGACAGCACCCAGGGAATCGCTCGCAAATCCGTAATCGCGGTGGTCTGCTTACGCGAGGTCGGGCGCGAGCCCAGGTTAAGCTCGCCGATTTCGTGCAGCGGAGTGGACTGGGTGAAGTAGGCGATAAACCCGGGGTCATCAACCAGCTGGCAGTACGCCGTACCGCTCAAGTCCGCCAGCTCCCGCATGATGTCGTAGGCCCGCTCGGGATCCGCAATCGGCTCGGTATCCAACAACGATGCCTCCAACGCACCGGAAACGAAAGCCTCCAAATGACGGCGCGCGGTCTCCGGAGCTCCATACTTCGCAGAAATCACCTCGCCCTGCTCAGTAATACGCACCGAACCCGACACCGCACCTTTCGGCTGCGCCAAAATCGCATCATACGTCGGGCCACCGCCGCGGCCCACCGCACCACCACGGCCATGCGCCAAACGCAGCTCCACGCCGTGGCGCTCACACAGCTCAACTAGGGCCAATTCGGCGTCGTACAGCGCCCAATTCGCCTGCAGATACCCGCCGTCCTTGTTGGAATCCGAATACCCCAACATAACCTCTTGCACATCCCCGCGCGAGCGCAGATGCTCGCGGTACACGGGCACCTGCCATAGCTTCTCCAGAATGCCAGCACCCGCTTTCAAATCCTCGATGGTCTCAAACAGCGGCACCACATCTACCTGGTTCAGCCCCACCTCCTTGAGCAGCACCATCGGCTCCAAAATATCGGAGACCGTTCCCGTCATAGAGATAATGCAGTGCGACACCGACTTCGGTCCAAAGTCCCGCACAGCGCGGGCCGCCGCACGGAAAATCCCCAGCTCCTTGGCTGTATCCTCGGTGAATTCCTTTTCAGTGCCCGGGAAGAGCAGCGGACGATTTGTCTGCAACTCCCGCACCAGCAGCGCGACCTTCTCCTCCTCCCCCAGCCCGCGATAGTCCGAGGTAATGCTGGCTGCGGCGAAAATCTCGGTGAGGACGTTCTCAAAGGATTCCGAATTCTGGCGCATATCCAGCGTCGAGAGGTGGAATCCAAACGTGGTCACCGCCGAGCGCAATCGGGCAAGGCGGTCATCGGCGATGATGTCATCGTTGAACTGGCGCAGCGAGCGGTCGATCACATCCAGGTCCCGCTTGAGCTCCTCCGGAGACGCATAGGCGCTTGGCGACGCCTCCCCTTCCAACCTCGCCAGCACCTTCTTCCGGATGCCGAAGATGGCCCGGCGATAGGGCTCGTCGACGCGAGATTTTTCGTCGTTGTGGGCGGCGTCGGCAAGCGCGCCCAGCTCCTTGGAGCTGGAGGAATAGCGGTCTGATAGAGAGAGTTCGCGCTCCAGCTCGCCGAGCTCGTCGGCGTAGTACTGGAGCACCGTCGCCGCGGCTTTGCGGGTGGCATAGGTCAGGGTGTGCTCATTGACAAAGGGGTTGCCGTCATGGTCGCCGCCAATCCAAGAGCCAGGGCGGACGACGGGGGAATCGGGAAGCTGCTGGCCAAAGGTCTCACGCATGGCGTGACGGATAGCGCGGTTGAGGGCGGGGACCTGGTCGAGCAACGAAAGCTTGTAATAGCGCAGGCCGACGTCAATCTCGTCCTCAAGGGTGGGACGGGCGATGCGAATCAGCGCGGTCTGCCACAGTAGCGTCATGCGCAGGTACATTTCCTTCTCAATCGCCGCCATGTCGCCGCCGCGGTGTGCTTCCTTGAGGAGGTTCTTGATGCGGGTCTGGGTATCGAAGACGGTACGGCGGCGAGTTTCGGTGGGGTGCGCGGTGAGAACGGGGGCAACGTGCGCACCGCGGATGACGGAGGCGGCGTCGGCGGGCGCAACACCTTCTTCTTTGAGCTTGGCGAATGTCTTGCGCAGGGAAACCGGCGCCTCGACGGACTCGTCATCCAAGTCCTCCGCTAGGTTCGCGATGAGCGCGAAATAGCTGAACGCTCGCGCCACGAGGTTGACTTTGGTGATGTCGAGGTCGCGGAAAATAGCGACGAGATCTTCCGGCTTGGCATCGCCGTGGGCGATGTCGAAGGCCATGCGGCGGGTGGATTCGACGAGCTCAAAGACGTCCTCGCCCTCCTGCTGCGCGATAACTCGGCCGAGCACCCGGCCGAGGAAGCGGATGTCTTCGCGGACTTGTTCTGGGGCAGGTGTGCTCACGGCGAGGAGCCTTTCTGGGAGTGATGTGTTCGGCTGGCACATCTCAATGTAGCCCAGAGCACTATCGAGTGATAGGTATTTGCCGAAAGAGCTCGCGGGCAGAAAGGGGTGCGGACAGAAAGAGTTAATAGGCAAAGGACGCGAGCCACGCGGCGTGGAGGCGCGAGTCGCCGTTTTCTTCCGGATGGAAGCTCAGCGCTGTGACGTGCCCCTGCCGCACACCGACGATCACTTCGTGTCCCGCAGTAAGACGAGTTAGCTCCCCGTCATGCCCGGCACTATCTGCGCACGCCACACCAGATTTAGCGCTCGCACCCGCACTGAGAACTTCACTGCTGCTTGCCGCGCCACTAGCCCTTGCCGCGCCACCAGCCGCAGTACCACGCGCAGGGGCAGGCACCGTGGCGATGACCTCGACGCCTTCACCCACGCGGGTAACGATGGGCGCGCGGATGAAGCTCGCCTCGATGTCTAGCGTGATGCTTCGGGCCCCTGTGTCAGGAGCCTCGGTGTCGTCATGCGCCGCGGCGTCTCGGGACTCGGTGCGCCGCGTCCCGGCCTCGGAGGCCTCTACATCGGGTCGCTGACTTTGCATCGCGACGGGAACGACGCGCTCCTCGGAGAAGCGTTGGTTCCCGAAGGCGTTGCGGCGCACGGTGACGTCGATAAGCCCCAGCGTCTGCTGGCCCGGCGCGGGGTTCTCCAGGTCGCGAGCGCTGTAGATAAGCCCCGCGCAGGTGGCAAGAACCGGCAGCCCGCCCTCGACGGCTCGGCGCAACGGCTCCGCGACGCCGAAGGAGCGCGCCAGCTTATCGATGGTGCTCGACTCTCCGCCCGGCAGAATGATTCCGTCCAGCCCGTCGAGATCCTGCGGCAAGCGCACCCGGCGTGTTTTAGCGCCGAGGCTCACCAGCACAGCGATGTGCTCTTCCACTCCGCCTTGCAGCGCAAGCACTCCGACGAGCGGGTGTGCCATGTCTGCCGCCATCGTGCCCGTTGCGCGCTCTATGTTCATCGCGCGCACCGCGTTTACCAGCCGCGCTCGGCCAGGCGGTGCGGGGCGGGGATGTCGTTGACGTTGATGCCCACCATGGCTTCGCCCAGGCCGCGGCTAATCTTGGCCAGCTCGGCTGGCTGATCATAGAGGGTGGCAGCCTTAACGATGGCTTCCGCGCGCTTCGCAGGCTCACCAGACTTGAAGATGCCGGAGCCGACGAAGACGCCTTCGGCGCCCATCTGGCGGACGAGCGCGGCGTCGGCAGGCGTGGCCACACCACCAGCGACAAACAGCACGACCGGCAGCTTGCCGGTCTCCGCAACCTCAGCAACAAGGTCATACGGTGCCTGCAGTTCCTTGGCTGCGACGTAGAGCTCGTCGCGATCCAGGTTCTGAAGGCGCGCGATTTCACCCTTGATGGTGCGCAGGTGCTTGACGGCCTCGGAGACGTCGCCAGTGCCAGCCTCGCCCTTGGAGCGAATCATGGCCGCACCTTCGGTGATGCGGCGCAGGGCCTCGCCCAGGTTCGTCGCGCCGCACACGAAAGGAACGTCGAAATCCCACTTGTTGATGTGGTTAACGTAGTCGGCCGGGCTGAGCACCTCGGACTCGTCGATGAAATCGACGCCCAGCTCACCCAGAATCTGTGCCTCGACGAAGTGGCCGATGCGGGCCTTCGCCATCACCGGGATATCCACGGCGTTGACGATGCCCTCGATGAGGTCCGGGTCAGACATGCGAGCCACGCCGCCCTGAGCGCGGATATCGGCCGGTACGCGCTCGAGCGCCATGACGGCGGACGCACCCGCATCTTCAGCAATTCGAGCCTGCTCCGGGGTCACGACATCCATGATGACGCCGCCCTTGAGCATGTCAGCCAGTCCACGCTTGACGCGCGTCGTGGCGCGTCCCTGTTCAATCTTCTGTTCAGTCATGGCTCACATAGTGGACCAGGAAATTGGTCCAAGACAAGAGCCATTTTTAGAGTGTTGAATTAGACCACTTATGATGGGGTCGTGTCTTTCCGCCTCGATCCATCTGATACGCGCGCTCTGCCGGTGCAGATTGCCGAAGCCCTCCGCACCCAAGTCGCGGCGGGCATTCTGCTGCCCGGAGAGCAGGTTCCGTCAACCCGTTCGCTGGCGCGCGATTTGGGCATTTCCCGAGGCAGCGTGGTTACCGCCTACGAACAGCTCACCGCCGAGGGCTACCTCACTGCGTCGGTGGGCTCGGGCACCATCATCAACCCTCACCTACCCCACGGACGCACCCCACAGCCCGCCCCGGCACCGCGGCCTTCCCCTACCCCACCGCGCGTAGAGTTGACGCCGGGTTTGCCCGATACCGAAGGAATCATCACCCCCGAATGGAGGGCGGCGTGGCGTAAGGCCGCGGTGGATCCTTCCGGCGATCTCCCCCGCGAAGCGGCCGCGCACCTGCGCCACATGCGCGGGCTCACCGTCGACCCGGCCTACGTCGTCATCACCGCCGGCGCCCGCGACGGGCTGTCGGTGCTGCTGCGCGCGCTGGGCAGCCAGTTGCGCGTGGGCGTGGAGTCCCCCGGGTACCCCAGCCTGCGCCGCGTTCCCCAAGCGTTGGGCCACACGCTTGTCGACGTCCCCACCGACGCCCACGGCGTCACCGTCCCCACCGTTGACCTCGACGTTCTCATCGTCACCCCCTCCCACCAGCACCCTTATGGCGGTTCCCTGCCGGCGGCCCGGCGCGCGGAGCTCGTCGAATGGGCACGCAGCAACGACGTGCTCATCATCGAGGATGACTTCGATTCCGAGCTGCGCTACGTCGGCCAACCTCTTCCTGCCCTGGCCGCGCTCGCCCCAGAGCACACCGTCTTGCTGGGAACGTTTTCTTCGGTGATTTCGCCGTCGATTGCCTGCGGCTATCTGGTCGTGCCACCGAGCTTACGCTCGGCGGTGGATCGCGTGCGGGAGGTCTTCGGCCAGCCCGTCGGCGCAATTCCCCAGGCGGCGCTGGCGAACTATCTGGCCAGCGGTGCGCTGCGGCGGCATACCGGCCGGATGCGCCGCGCCTACAAGCGCCGCCGCGACCTCGTCCAAGCCGCGCTGGAAGACGCTCCCGCTACCCTTCTGCCCATCCACGGCGGACTCCATGCGGTGTTGCTATGCGACAACGCTGTGGTCGACCGCGCGGCTTCCCTAGGGCTGACGCTCACCCCGCTCAGCGATTACTGGGGCGGCGTGGCCGCCGAGGAAGGCGTAGTCTTGGGCTTCGGGCATTTGAGCGATGTTGAGCTCGCCGCCGCGCTGGAGCTGGTTAAGCAGGCCCTAGCGTAATAATCCGTGGCGCAGCCACTCTGCGCCACGCTAGCGTTGGCGGCATGAAGATTTCGTTACATGGACAATCCGCCGTGGCCGTCGAAGCGCCCCAGGGCCGCATCATCATCGATCCCGGTCCTCTTTCAGACCTCAGTTGCCTGGATAATGCCGGCGCGGTGCTGCTCACTCACGCACATGGCGACCACCTCGACGTCGACGCCGTGCGCGCGAGCGGCCTACCGGTGTGGGGGACGCAGGAAGCCGTAGACGCCATCGGTTCCGGGACCGCAGTCCAGACAGGCGAGGAGTTCGAAGTCCTGGGCCTGAGAATCCGCGCGGTGGGCGGGCTCCACGAGGAAATCCACCCCAACATCCCACGTCCGGAGAACCTGGGCTATTTCTTCAATGGAGTGCTGCACCCAGGCGACCAGTGGGTTACCTCGGAAGGACGCACGGTAGACGTCCTCCTGCTCCCCATCGCCGGGCCGTGGGTGCGCGGGGCGGATGCCGCGGATTACGCCATGCGCATCGGTGCGCGCGTGACAGTACCCATCCATGACGCCGTGCTGTCCGACGCCGGCAAGCAGATCACCGACGGCATGCTCCAACGCGCCGGCGTAACCGGCTACCAGCGCCTGCTCGTTGGGGAAAGCATCGAGATCCAACAGCGGCCTTGAGCCTTCGCACTGCATGGAGATCTACAGCACACACAGGCCCCCAAACCAACCGCTCGGTCTATTTTTATTCTCGGGCTTGCCTGCGGTTTCCAGAAAGCCACTAACAGCACTGAACCGCTTGGTCTAGCCTTTTGTGACATGAGCACCAAATACGATAATTCCGCAGTCAACGAGTGGTCGTTCGCGACCCGCGCCCTCCACGCCGGCCAGAACCTGGACGGCTCCACCAACGCACGCAACGTGCCGATTTACCAGACCACGTCCTACGTCTTCAACGACGCCGAGCACGCCGCCAACCGCTTTAACCTCTCGGATGCCGGCCCGATTTATACCCGCCTGACCAACCCCACGCAGGATGCGCTCGAGGAGCGCCTCGCTTCCCTCGAGGGCGGCGTCGCCGCCGTAGCTTTCGCCTCCGGCCAGGCCGCCGAGACCGCCGCCATTTTGAACCTGGCCTCCGCCGGCGACCACATTGTTACTTCCCCGCGCCTCTACGGCGGCACCTCCACGCTGTTTACCGTCACCTTGAAGCGCCTCGGCATCGACGTCACCCTCGTCGAGAACCCGGATGACCCAGCCTCCTGGCAGGACGCCGTCCAACCGAACACCAAGGCCTTCTACGGCGAAACCTTCGGCAATCCGGTCGCCGATGTCCTCGACATCCCCGCCATCGCCGAGGTAGCCCACAACAACCAAGTCCCGCTCATCGTGGACAACACCATCGCCACCGGCGCACTCGCCCGCCCGCTGGAGCTGGGCGCGGATATCGTCGTCGTCTCCACCACCAAGTTCTACAGCGGCAACGGCTCCGCCATCGGCGGTGCCATCATCGATGGCGGCTCCTTCGATTGGACCGTCGAGCGCGACGGCGAGCCGGTCTTCCCCTACTTCGTTACCCCAGACGAGGCTTACCACGGCCTCAAGTACGCCGACCTGGGCGCACCAGCCTTCGCTGTCAAGGCGCGCGCGGGCCTGTTGCGCGATACGGGTGCCGCCATCTCCCCCTTCAACGCCTGGCTGACGCTGAATGGTATTGAGACGTTGCAGTTGCGCGTCGAGAAGCACAATGCCAACGCTCAGGCCGTGGCCGAGTACTTGGAGTCCCACGCCAAGGTCACCACCGTCAACTACGCCGGCCTGGACTCCTCCCCGTACAAGCAGGTCAAGGAGAAGTTGAGCTACGACTACACCGGCTCCGTGCTCTCCTTCGACATCGACGGCGGCCGCGAGGAGGCCTGGGCGTTCATCGATGCGCTGAAGCTGCACTCCAACCTGGCCAACATCGGCGATACCCGCTCGCTGGTGGTGCACCCGGCGACCACCACGCACTCCCAGTCCGACGAGGCCGCTCTCAAGGCCGCGGGCATTACCCAGGCCACGGTGCGCCTGTCGGTGGGCATCGAGGATGTCAACGACATCATCGCCGACCTCGAGCGTGGGTTCGCGGCCATTGGTTAGCCCGATTCCGGAACTCGCGCCCGAAGGCGAGCTCGCCGTCGTCCCCATCGGTGACTTCACCACGGAAGCAGGCGCCGTGCTTGCCGACGCCCACGTGGCCTACCAACGCTGGGGTGCTTTCGCCGGCGACCCCGACGGCGTCAACAACGTCTTGGTGGTTGAGCACGCGCTGACCGGTGATTCCAACGTGGTGGATTGGTGGTCCGACCTGGTCGGCCCCGGCAAGGCCCTAGATACGACGCGCTGGTGCGTTATCGCCACCAATGCGCTCGGCGGCTGCAACGGATCGACGGGGCCGAAATCGTTGCACCCGGATGGCAAGCCGTGGGGCGGGCGCTTCCCGGCGCTGTCGATTCGGGACTTGGTGGAGGCCGAGCACGACTGCCTGAAGCAGTTGGGTATTTCGCGTGTGCATGCGGTGCTCGGCGGCTCGATGGGTGGTGCGCGGACTTTGGAATGGAGCTTGTTGCACCCGGAAAGCGTGTCGGCGGTGTGCGTGATTGCGGTATCGGCTCGGGCTTCGGGGTGGCAGATTGGTATCCAATCGGCGCAGATTTCCGCCATTGAGCGCGACCCGTTCTGGCACGGCGGAAATTACTACCTCACCGATAAGTCGCCGCGGGATGGTCTGGCGGCGGCGCGCCGCATTGCGCACCTGACGTATCGCGGCGAGCAGGAGATCGATGAACGCTTTGGTGCCCAGCCACAGCAGGGCGAAAACCCTTTGGGCCCGCACCGAGAGCTCAACCAGCGTTTCGCGGTGAACTCCTACCTGGATTACCAGGGGGCGAAACTCACCGAGCGCTTCGATGCAGGTTCCTATGTGGTGCTCACGGAGGCGTTGAACCGGCACGACGTCGGCCGCGGACGCGGTGGGCTCATCAAAGCACTGGCGGCATCGCAAGTGCCGACGATGGTCGTGGGCGTGGACACCGATATCCTCTACCCCTATCACCAACAGGAGCACATCTCCCGCAACGTTAACCACCTGCTGGCGATGGCCAAGATTGTCTCGCCCGTAGGGCACGACGCCTTCTTAACGGAGACTCGGCAGATGAATCGCATCCTGCGCAACTTCTTGTTGCTCTCCGCTCCGAATGGCCTCGATGTGGGCCCTGCCTACGTCGGCGACGAATACTATATCTAAAGAGCCGTGTGGCTCTTTTCAGGATCCACACGCATCACGATCCCAGCGCGTCACGATCCCAGCGCGTCAATGGAAAAAGCCAAGAACGCCATCGCCGCGCCCAAGATGCCGGTAAACCAGGCATCGAAGCGCCGGGAGCGGACCGCGAGCACGCCGACTCGCGAGGAATCACACGTCAGGCGCACCACCGTAAGCCACATAAGTGCCCCTCCCAGAAGCATGGTGGCACGCCGCCAGTGCTCAGAAAGCGCATAAATCCCCGACACCACAACCGCCACCACGAACAGTCCAATGGCCACCCACTGCACCGCCGGCGGCAGCGCCGAAGGTTTCAGGTGCGCGTCGTGGGGATTGGACAGGGATACCGGCGGCACAGCTTTCCCGCGGGCCTGGTTGGCTCCACGGTTGCGCACGCGGCTGGGGGCTTGGCCTTCAGCCTGCGCATGGGCTCGGCCCTGAGCCGAGGGCCGGGGAACTCGTCGCGCTTGGCGCTGCGGGGTCGCCTGTGACTGTGCAGGTTGATCCGTCATTCTTGCTACTCACATGCTCAAGTTAGACGTGCGTTTACAGTGCACGTTCTTATAGTGAACGTTATTCAGCGGCGAGCTTTTCGGCGCGCTCGACGATATTGCTGACCAGGAACGCACGGGTCAGCGGACCCACGCCACCCGGGTTCGGGGAGACGTAGCCAGCCTTCTCCCAGACGTCCTCAGCCACATCGCCGGCGAGTTTGCCGTCGACGCGGGATACGCCGACGTCGAGAACCGCAGCGCCTTCCTTGACCATATCGGCGGTGAGCATGTGCGCCTTGCCTGCGGCCGCGATAATGACATCGGCCTCACGGGTTTCTGCGGCGAGGTCCTTGGTGCCGGTATGACACAGCGTCACCGTGGAGTTCTCGGTGCGGCGGGTGAGCATCAGGCCGATCGGGCGGCCCACGGTCACACCGCGGCCAATGACCACGACCTTCGCGCCATCGAGCTCTACCCCAAAGCGGCGCAGCAGGTGGATGCAGCCATTCGGCGTGCACGGCAGCGGCGCTTCCTCGTTGAGCACCAGCTTGCCCAGGTTGATCGGGTGCAGACCATCGGCATCCTTGGCTGGGTCGATGAGCTCCAGCACGCGGTTTTCATCCAGGTGCTTCGGCAAGGGCAGCTGCACGATGTAGCCGGTGCAGGCGTCATCATTGTTGAGCTCTGAGATGACGCGCTCCAGCTCCTCCTGGGAGACGTCGCCAGGCAGATCCTTGCGAATCGAGTTGATCCCGAGCTTCTCGCAGTCGCGGTGCTTCATCTTCACGTAGGAATGCGAACCCGGATCATCGCCCACCAGGACTGTGGCTAGGCCCGGGGTAATCCCCTTCTCCTTGAGGGCGGCCACGCGCTGGGCTAGGTCCTCGAAAATCTCGTCGCGGTACAGGTTGCCATCTAGTTTGGTAGCGCTCATGCACACCATCCTAGACTGATGCCTATGAGCAGCTTGCACATTGTCTTCGACATCCCCGTGATCCCCACCAACACCGGCAACGCTATCCGCACCGCCGCCGTCACGGGCGCGAGCCTGCACCTCATCGAGCCGCTCGGCTTCAACTTCGAGGACAAGCACCTCAAGCGCGCAGGCTTGGACTACCACGACCTGGCAGACCTCAAGATCCACAAAGATTTCGATGCCTGCATGGAGGCCCTGCCCGGCGCGCGCGTTTTCGCGTTCACCACCCACACTGATAAGTGGTTTACCGACGTGGAGTACCAAGAAGGCGATGTCCTCCTCTTCGGCACCGAGCCGACCGGCCTGCCGGAGGAGCATGCCTTCCACCCCCGGGTAACGGAGCGCGTGCGGATCCCAATGATGCCGGCACGACGTTCGATGAATCTCTCCAACGCGGCCTCAACTGCCGTGTATGAGGCTTGGCGCCAGCTCGGCTTCCGTGGCGCGGTCTAACAAGTCGCGGCACAATATGGGTGGACTTTCACATCGAAGGAGACACCGTGCCTAGCCTGCGCCCACTGCTTGATTCCCTCATTACCCGCGTCGAAGCTTCGTCTGCCGCCCACGCCGCGCAGATAGCGCGCGTGGATCCCGTCCACCGCCCCGGCGCGGTCAACCTCGTGCGTTATATGGAATTGCGTTCCCAGGACGCCGTCGAACTGCAGGAAGGCCTCACGGCCTTGGGTGCTACGAGCCTGAGCCACCCGGAGCCCGCGGTGCTAGAGCGCCTCCACGCCGCTCGCAATGTGATTGATGCCTTCGACGGCCAGGCGCCGACCTACCCCGTGCAGCCCATCGCCTCGGCGTATGCAGACGCCGACGATATCCTCGACGCCAACACCGAGGCCCTCCTCGGTCCTACCCAGGAGGACACGCACGCGCGCATCATGGTGACTCTTCCCACCGAGGCTGCGGAGGATTATGAGCTGGTCCTCGGTTTCGCCCGCGCGGGTATGGAATTAGCCCGCATCAACTGCGCCCACGATGACCAGGCGGCGTGGGAGAAGATGGTGGAGCACGTCCACCGCGCCGCTCAAGAGGTGGGGCGCGAGATTCTGATTTCCTGCGATATTGCTGGCCCCAAGGTCCGCACCGGCACCATCGAGCCGGGCCCGCAGGTCATCCGCGTGCGCGGCGAGCGCACCGCAGCAGGCGAACTGCTGAGTCCGGCAACGCTCGTGCTTCACGACGCCCCCTCCACCGCCCGCGCCCACGGGGTGGCGGGGGAGGCGTCGCCAAGCGCGGCACGCCCAGCGGTAGCGCTAGAGGTAGAAGGTAAGTGGCTAGCAGGGCTTCAGCCCGGCAGCGAGGTCCGCTTCACCGAAGCGCGCGGGCGCTCGCGTGTGTTCACCGTGGAGAGCGTAGAGGCAGGCGTGGCCGTTCTGCACGGGGAGCGCAACTGCTACCTCGCCGAAGGGACGGTGCTCAACCACGGCGGGGAGATCACCCGGGTGCATGGGGTTCCGCCCCTCGAGCAAAAGATTCGCCTGCACCGCGGCGAGGAGTTGGTGCTCAGCACTTCGCAGGAGCCGGCGCGCATCGCGGAGGGTGAGGTGACCACTATTGGGTGTACGCTGCCGGGGGTGGTCGGTGCGCTCGAGGTGGGCGACCGGGTGATTTTCGATGACGGCGCCATCTCCGGTCGTGTCCGCGAAGTGCGGGTGAATGGTGCGGCGCGCGAGGCCGTCATCACCGTGGAGCATGCCGGGCCTACCGGCACCAACCTGGCGGCATATAAGGGAATCAATGTGCCGGATACTGACGTCCCGCTGCCCAGCCTCACCGAGGAGGACATCGAGGCGCTGCGTTTTGTGGCCACGCACTGCGATATCGCAGCGGTCTCCTTCATCCGCACGCCCTCTGATGTGTCCTTCCTCTACGACACACTCGAGGCGATTGCCGCTGAGCAGGACTCGGAAGAGATGGCACAGCGTGTGCGTGACCTGGGCATCGTGCTCAAGATTGAGACGGTTCCCGCCTATGAGCAGCTGGGAAGCGTGCTGCTGGAGGGCATGCGGCATGCCAAGTTCGGCATCATGATTGCGCGTGGCGACTTGGCTGTGGAGCTGGGATTTGAGCAGATGGTCCAGGTGCCGGGGCGCATCATGAAGGTCGCGGAGGCGGCTCATATCCCAGTCATCATGGCCACCCAAGTTCTGGAGACCCTGGCCAAGACCGGGCTTCCCTCCCGCGCGGAAATCACGGACGCTGGCTATGCGCTGCGCGCGGAGTGCGTCATGCTCAACAAAGGCCCGCACATCACGGAGGCCATCCAGATTCTGGACCGCATGTCCCGCAAGCTGGGCCAATCACGACTGAAGAATCGCCAGCGACTACGCCAGGTGAGCAGCTGGTCCACTCCAAACGCTTAATGCGCCGCGTGGTGAGAATCACCTAACCGAAAGCGGCAAAAACTAGATAGACCTATATTTACTTAGGGTAACCTATAACGGTAATGCTTTAGAGGAAGAGAGCTCACCGTGAAGTTGTCTGGGTGCCCACGGCAAACCGCCGACGCTATCCCCATGGGATGCACCATCACCTTGGGGAAAGAGTGCATTTCCTGCACCTGTGACGCCGCGCTAGCGCTGCGCCTCGGCGAGCTGGGAATCCGCCCCGGCGCCACGTTGACCATGGGCCCGCGCGTCGCCGGCGGCGCGCGGGTGGTGTCGGTGGGCAGCTGCCGCTACGCCATCGACAAGGCAACACTGCAAGCCATCGAGGTCTAAACCATGGCCACCACGAAACCCAGCTGTCACGGCAATCCGGGCGGCGCGGTCGCCCCTGCCGGAGCACCCATCATCGCACTCGTCGGCTCCCCGAATTCCGGCAAGTCCACGCTCTTTAATGCCCTGACCGGTGCGAAGGCGCAGACCGGCAATTGGCCGGGAACTACGGTTGAGGTCAGCCGCGGCGCCTGGAAGCTGGGTGAATCCACCGCCGATCTCATCGACTTCCCCGGCACCTACTCGCTCGACCCGCTCAGCCCCGATGAGGCGCTCACCCGCGCCATGCTCATCGATTGCCCCGCAGATGAGCGCCCCGACGCCGTCGTCGTGGTCGTCGATGCCAGCGCCGTCGCGCGCGGCCTCAACGTCGCCCTCCAGTTGGCGGAGCAGCCCTACCGCCTCATCATCGCGCTGACGAAGACCGACGTGGCGCTCAACCAGGGACAGGTCGTCGACGCCTCTGCGTTGGCCGAGGCCACCTCCATCCCGGTGGTGGAGGTTGATGGGCGTAGGAGGGAGGGCGTCGAGAAGCTGCGCGAGGTTGTAATGGAGTCTTTGGCAACTGAGCCCGTGCAGCTGCGCGAGAATGCTGGTTTGGAGGACCGCTTCGCCGAGCTCGACGCCGCCGCAAAGGCCTCGGTGAGCGAGGTCGAGCACGCCACGCCCCTCTCCCACCGCCTCGATGCGGTAGCCCTTCACCCGGTAGCCGGGCCGTTGCTGTTCTTGGCCGTGATGTGGGCGGTCTTCCAGATCACCACCACCGTGGCCGCTCCCCTGCAGGATGGCTTGGAGGCGCTGGTCTCCGGCCCGTTGAGCGACTGGGCGCGGGCGGGGCTAGAAACCATCGGCTTAGGCCACCCCCTCGTGATGGGCCTGCTTGTCGACGGCCTCATCGGCGGCGTCGGCATGGTCCTCACCTTCGCCCCACTCATGGCGCTAATGTTCTTGTGTTTGGCGGTGTTGGAGGATTCCGGCTATATGGCGCGTGCGGCGGTGGTCACGGATCGCCTTATGCGGGCCATCGGCCTGCCGGGCAAGGCGTTCATCCCCATTGTTGTGGGCTTCGGCTGCAACGTGCCAGCGATTTCGGCCACCCGTGTGCTGGGCAGCCCGCGGCATCGCATCATGACCGCGCTGCTCATCCCGTTTACCTCGTGTTCGGCGCGCTTGGTGGTCTTCGTCATGCTCTCGGCTACGTTCTTCCCGGAGCATGCCGGCAGCGTGGTGTTCATTATGTACGTCATTTCCATCGCGCTGCTCGTGCTGGTGGGGCTAGCCCTGCGCAGGACTCTGTGGCGCGCGGTTCCGGAAGAAGCACTCGTTATTGACCTGCCGACGTATCAGCTACCCACGGTGCGCTTGGCGCTCAGCGTGATGTGGACGCGCCTGAAGGGCTTCTTGCAGACGGCTGGCGGCATCATCGTGAGTACCGTGGTTGTGGTGTGGCTGCTCATGGCCATCCCGGTTGGCGCTGCGGCGCAGGATTCTTCGTGGGGTGAACCACCAGCCCCGGAGGATTCAGCCTATGGCGCGGTCGCGCACGCTATCGCCCCGGCCTTTGCACCGGCCGGCTTCGATTCTTGGTCACTGGCAGGCCCGCTGGTGACCGGTTTCGTGGCCAAGGAGGCGCTGATTTCTACATGGGCACAGACCTACGCGGTCGAGGACGTCACCGATGCCTCCGCGGAAGAGCAGTCGCACAGCGCGCTCAGCGATCACGTGCGGGCTGACTTCGAGCAGGCTTCCGGCGGTCACCCGCTCGCCGCGGTGTGGGCCTACATGCTCTTCCTGCTGGCCTATACTCCCTGCGTGGCCACGATTGCCGCGCAGCGCCGCGAGATTGGATGGCGCTGGACGTTCTTCGGCTTCGGCGTCCAGCTGGCCACCGCGTGGGTGCTGGCCGTGGCGGCCTTCCAGGTGTTGAAGGTGTTTATCTAATGCCTGCCTCCCCCATCCAGGCGGTGCAGAAAGCGATCGAGGACGGAGTTCGCTCGCGCGTGGGCCTCGTGGCGAAGACAGGGCTGGAGCCCGGGACGGTCGATGTCATCCTGGATCACCTCACCGCCAGCGGGGTCCTCGATATGGAGCCGCTCGACTCCTGTCCCGCAGGCGGATGCGGGTCCTGTTCGGCGGCCTCGGCGTGTGCCGGCCCTAGCAGCACCCGCGGTCCGGTACTGCTTAAGCTTCGTCGCCGGCCTTAAGCTCCTGCGACCCACGGCTCGCACCGTCGCGAGAGTTGTTACGCGGTTTGTTGCGTAGGTCTTGGTGGAGCCCTCTCTGCAGTTTGCCGTTCGGTTCATTGATCTGCTCCAGCACGGCGTCCAGGGATGGCAAGGGGCGGGAGCGCAGGCGGGCGAGGAGCTCGGAGGCGTCGGCAGGCGTGAGGTCCTGGCCAGCCATCTTGACTGGGCCCGCCACAAGGTCGAAGCGCACGGTGCGCACGCCTGCAAGGTGACCCAGCGGCCCCACCTTGAGAGTGAGCTCCTGGATGTGCGGAGTTCCAATCACCATGACGCGGCGGTTGATGCGGCCGCGGTGCACGATGGTCACGGGAAGCGGGGAATCCACCAGTGTCACCGACTGCTGTTTGCGGTCGATGGGGCTAATCCAGGTAGCCCGGCGCGGGGAGGTATAGGTGGGCTGGGTGTGGCCCTCGGGGCGTGCGTAACCCTCAATCTGCGCGCGGTCCAGATCGGAGATGAGCTCTAAAAGCTCCAGCGCCTGCTCGCGGGTGCCCACCGGCAGGATGCGCGTAGAACCAGATTGCTTGCCGCTGCCCTTCGCGCCGTAGCCGGCCACCGACACATTCACTTCGTACCAGCCCAAACGCCGCCACAGGAAAGGCTGGCTCACCCGCACGCCGTGGATGCGGCTGATGCGGATAGTTTGGCGGCGGCGGTCGGCAAGGCCGTAGGAGACGTTGAGGGCGTTGGTGGGGGCGTCGTGAAGCGCGGTGAATTTCCAGGAAGAATCCACCAAACCCCACACACTTCCCACGTAACCCACGATGATGGGCAACAGCGCGGTCCACATGCCCGGAATGAAGAGCAAACCGCCAATAACGAGGGCCGCGAGGAGCGTGGGCAGACGCAGCGCCTCGGCAGCAATCGTGCGCAGAATGGGAATTTCCGGGATCAGGGCGGTGGCTTCCTCCGCTTCTGGTGCCGGCTCACTGGTAGGACCTTTATTCGTGCGCCGCAGCAACTCCGCGCGTAGTTCTTCCGCCTTCGCTTTGGGCAGGTATTCAATCTTGATCACTGAGGACGTGCCACCGGCCGTTTCCACGCGCACCGCTGCCAAGCCCAGCAGGCGCGCGATGATGGATTCCACGACGTCCACCGCTTGGATTCGCTCATAACGCGCCGAACGGAAAGACGTAGAGATAACGCCGTGGCGCAGTGCAATTTCATCCTCGGTGAGCTTATAGCCCAGCTTGCGCCACCAGATTCCTGACATCAGCCAAATCACCGCGCACACGAGCACGAAGCCGCCGGCACCCAGCAGAGTGCCGCGGCCGATCTCGCCCAAGTGCCCGCTCTGCAGGTAAGACAGAACATCAGAAATCATGGAGGCGTTGATGTTCACCGCAAAAATGGCGAGCAGCGCCAGAATCAGCGACCAAAAGCGCAGCAGCGGGGTGAGGCGGTGGACGCGGGTGTAGCCGTCGACGTCGACAAGCGCGCGGTCCTTCACAGCCCGCTCATCCTCTCGCGGGCCTTGACGGCGAGGCGCTCGCGCAAGGCGTCGGCGTCGGCGGCAAGGAGGCCGGGAATGGTGGCGTCGCTGCTGGGCGACGCCGTGTGCAGCTGCACCTTCTTCAGCCCCATCGCGCGCTCGATAGGGCCGGCGGTGACGTCGACGAATTGGATGCGGCCATAGGGCACGACGGTGAAGGTGTGCCAGATTTTGCCGCGCGTAACCAAGAGTTCGTCGGCGGTTTCCTGCCAGCCTAAGTTCCTGACTTGGGCGGGGATGAGCCAGAGTTCGTAGAGCGCCCACACGATGAGCGCGCCGGCGACCCAATAGAGCCAATCCCACCAGAAATACGCCGCCCCGGCCGCCAGGGCAGCAAGAATGACGTCCCAACTCAAACGCGAAATGTAACGGGCTTTAGTGAGTGACGGGGATACGGAATTCATGCCGCAACTTTAACACGAACCCTTGACAAGTCGTTGGGCTTATACAACACTGCGGTGTATGTCCCCAAAGAAAAAGCCCACTCGCCCACTGTTTAACCGGGTACGCGTGCTGCGCGTTGAACGGGACATGACGCGTGCACAGCTTGCCGACGCCATCGGGGTCAACCCCCAAACCATTGGCGCCCTCGAGCGCGGTGACCACTCCCCCAGCCTGGATCTTGCTTTCAACATCTGCGAGGTCTTCGACTTACCCGTGGAAGCCGTGTTCTCCCGGACCGAATTCACTCCTATGTCCTCCGAAATCTACCGAAAGGGATAAGCCACACATGTCCGCCTCTATTCCCGATTCCGTCAAGGCCCGCAAGCGCTACACCACCCTGGCTGAGCTCTCCACCCTCCTCATCTGCCTTCCCTTCCCCTGCAGTTCTGGGACCTGTTCACCTCACTGATGGTGGCCGCCCTCGGAACGCTACTAACCGCACTGCTGACCGCCCGCCTCCGCAGAACGATTGGCGCCGCTGACCTTCCCACGACGGAACTCGATGAGTACCAAATGCAGCAGCACGTCGAAGCGCGTGACGACGGCCTCAAGTTCTCCCTCGCCGCACTTGTCATTCTGCTGCTGCTCACCGGCATCATTAGTTGGGGTGCGCGAACCATGCCCATCATGGATGGCGTGTTCGTATCCCTGCTCTACTTCAAGCTCATCCTGCTTTTGCTGGTGTGGCTGCCCTTCTCCGTGGCGCGTTCCCTCGCTGGAAAGATGAACCGCGACGAGCTCATCTCCAAGGAGTAAACCGCTTAGCGGAAATCCCGCGAGCCGCGCGAGAGCGCCTCGCCAAAGGCCAGCGGCTCCAGCTGGTCCGCGGCAACGGTGACCGCGCCGGAGGCGTTCTGCACGATACCGCGCACGATGAGCGCGGGTGCCGTCCGAGCCGTCACCTTATCCCGGGCCCACAGGCCGGGCGAGACCATCACGTTCATCAACCCGGTCTCATCCTCCAAACCAAAGAAGACCACACCGCCTGCAGTCTGCGGGCGCTGGCGGTGCGTGACCACCCCGGCGATGCGCACGCGGGTGCCATCCTCCACGGCCGGTAGATCCGCCGCCGACAGAATTCCACGGGCCTGCAATTGCCCGCGGATCTGCTCCATCGGCTGCTGGTTGTGGGTCACACCGGTGCTTGCCACGTCCGCCGCCATGAGTTCGAAAGCACTCATCCCCGGCAAGGACGGCGCCTCGATAGCAGACAGCCCCGGCAGCATCCCCGCCCGTTCTGTTGCGGCCACGCCCGCCTGCCACAGTGCTTGGCGGCGGTCCACCCCAAAGACATCCAAGGCCCCCGCCACCGCGAGGGCCTCCACGTGATCGACGGTGAGATCGGCGCGGCGGGAGAGATCGGGGGCGTCGGCAAACGGCGCGGCCGCCTCAATGCGGTCAGCGGCTTTATTACCCAAGCCTTTGATGAGGTTAAGGCCCAGGCGAATGCGTACCTCACCGTCCGTGCCCACCACCACGCGCGCTTCGCGACCCGACTCGTTGACGCTGACCGGCAGCACCTCCACGCCGTGGCGGCGCGCATCCTGAATGAGGGACTGCGGCGAGTAGAAACCCATTGGCTGCGCGCGCAACAGGCCCACACAAAACTGCGCCGGATAATAGCGCTTAAACCACGCCGAAAAGTACACCAAGGAGGCAAAAGACTGCGAGTGAGACTCCGGGAAGCCGTAGGCGGCGAAGGCCACGATCTTGGCCCACAGCTTGTCCGCGATTTCCCCGGTAATCCCGTTGGTTTCCTCCAAGCCCTCATAGAAGCGCTGCTTAAGCGCAGCCATCTTGGCCGGCGAGCGCTTTGAACCCATCGCACGGCGCAGGTCATCCGCCTCCGCACCGCTGAACCCGGCGGCGTCGACCGCAATCTGCATGAGTTGCTCCTGGAAAAGCGGGATGCCTAACGTCTTGCCTAAGGACTTCTCTAGCACCGGGTGGTCATAGGTGACCGGCTCCTTACCATCGCGGCGGCGCAGGTAAGGGTGCACCGAACCACCCTGGATGGGGCCCGGCCGGATGAGCGCGACCTCCACTACAAGGTCGAAGAAGACCCGCGGCTTGAGCCTCGGCAGCGTGCTCAGCTGCGCTCGCGATTCCACCTGGAACACGCCCACCGCATCCGCGCGGCAGAGCATGTCATAGACTTCCACGTCAGCCAGATCCAACTCCCACAGGTTGACCACCCGGCCAGTACTCTCCTCCACCAAGTCCATCATGTGGTGCAGAGCTTCGAGCATGCCCAGGCCCAGCAGGTCGAACTTCACCAGCCCAGCTGCGGCGCAATCATCCTTATCCCACTGCAGAACCGAGCGGTTTTCCATGCGCGCCCACTCCACGGGCACGACATCCGCAATCGGCCGGTCGCACAACACCATGCCGCCGGAGTGAATACCCAGGTGGCGCGGCTGGCCCAGGAACTGCTCAGCCAAGGTTTCAACATCCGAAGGCGCGGGCGCCACGCCCTTCGACCACGCATCGGCCGAGCCTTGCGGGTAGCCCAACGCCCGGGCGGCATCCCGCAACGCACCTTTGCGGCGGTACGTAATCACGTTGGCCACCTGCGCCGCCCTCTCACGGCCATGCTTGGCATAGACGTACTGGATAACCTCCTCGCGCCGGCCTGATTCAATATCAATGTCGATATCCGGCGGGCCATCACGGTCCGGGGAGAGGAAGCGCTCAAAAAGTAGGCCCGCGGAAATCGGCTCCGCATTCGTAATCCCCAGCGCGAAGCACACCGCCGAATTCGCCGCCGACCCGCGTCCCTGACACAGGATGTTTTCCCGTTTACAAAAGTCCACCAGATCGCACACGATGAGGAAGTAGCCGGGAAATCCCAGCTGCTTGACCACACCCAGCTCATAGCGCATCTGCTCCCACGCCCTGCGCCGAATCTCCTCAGGGCGCGTGGCATAGCGAACTGCCGCGCGCTCGAAGGTGAGGTGCTCCAGCCAGGACATCTCGGTATGCCCTTCCGGCACGTCGAAGTCAGGCAGGTTCGGGGCCAGCGCCTCCCAGGTAAAACTGCATTCTTCGAGGACGCGAACGGTTTCCGCAATCAGCTCGGGGCGCTCAGGCAGCAGGCACGCCATCTGTTCCCCGGAGCGCAGCCAGGACGAGCCCATGGGGTGGGAGTTGGGGGAGGCGTCGGCAAGCGCGAGGCGTCTGGACAGGGCTTGTTTGGCCTCGGCCAAGCGCGCGCGATCCCGCGTGGCGGCAGCCGGGTGGGCAGTAGCGATGGCGCGTGGAACCGGCAAGGAGTCCAGCAGTAGGTGGTGGTCCGCGTCCTCTGGGAGCTGGGTACATGCGTACTCCAAAACCATGCTGTCTATTTTTATTCCATCGACCAGATGATCGAAATGTTCCGACCACTCCCAGCCCACCAGGAAGAGGCACTCATCCTGCAGCAGCGCACCAATCTCCGGCAGTGAAGGATAGGACACGACCCCCTTCTCCCCCGCCCCCATGTGGGCGCGGGCAATGAGCCGGGATAGACGCCGGTACCCCTCCGGTGTGCGCGCCAGGACAGTCAGCGGGGCCGGGTCGAGGCTAAGCTCCGCACCAAAGACCGCGGGCAGACCCTCCTTGGCGGCAGCCTCCGCAAACTTCATAAGGCCATAGAATCCATCCCGATCTACCAGCGCAATCCCCCGCAAGCCCAGCTCGACGGCGCGCGCCACAAGTCCCTCCGGCTCGGAGGCGCCATGCAGAAAGCTATAGGAACTTACCGCGTGCAGCTCCGCGAAAGGCACGGAAGAATGCCCTACTTTCGGCGCGTCCGTGGCCTGCGGCAGATGATCTACCGAGATCGGGACGGGGCCCGGGCGACCAGAGAGGATCCTCTCCACCCGGGACCATGGCAGCGCCTTGCCCCCATTAAACCTCATAGCCTCACACAGTATATTCGAACACAGGTTCCCGTCAAGGTTGTCGTTGAACAATTCCCTGAATAGACAAAGCGGTTCAATCGTTGCTAGTTTTTCCTGCAGTGCAAACTCCTGCGGTGACACGACTTGCCGCACAAACCAAGAAGGGACACTAGAACCCACCATGAGCATCCGTCGCGTACTTGCCGCCACCTCGGCAGCCGTCATCGCTGCAACCGGCCTGGTTGCTTGCTCCTCCGATTCCTCGGACTCCGCTGAGTCCAAGGAATCCGGCGAGGCCATTACCAAGGACTCCACCATCACCATCGGCACCACTGACGCCAACATGGAAGAGTGGGCCGTATTCCAGGACCTGGCCAAAGAAGCCGGTTTCGACGTCAAGTTGGAGAACTTCGCCGACTACAACACCCCGAACCAGGCTCTGGACCAGGGCAAGCTGACGACGAACAAGTTCCAGCACCTGAAGTTCCTGGCTGAGTACAACAAGGGCAACGGCACCGACCTGGTCCCGCTGGCCGCCACCGAGATCTACCCGCTGGCCATCTACTGGAAGGACCACAAGGACCTCGCTGACATCGAGGGCCAGGAAGTCGCCATTCCGAACGACTCCACCAACCAGGGCCGCGCCATCGGCCTGCTGGTTCAGGAAGGCCTGGTCACTCTCAAGGAAGGTAGCCCGCTGACCCCCACCCCGCTGGACATCGATGAAAAGAAGTCCAAGGTCAAGGTCACCCCGGTGGATGCCGCCCAGACCCCGGCCGCGTATGGCGAGGGCAAGCCGGCTGTCATCAACAACTCCTTCCTCGAGCGCGCTGGCATTGACCCGCAGTCTGCCGTCGCTCAGGATGACCCGGACTCCACCGAGGCTGAGCCTTACATCAACGTCTGGGCCGTGCGCGCCGACGACGCCGATAACGAAACCCTCCACGAACTGGCTGAGTTGTGGAAGGACCAGAAGGTCACCGACGCCGTTCTGAAGTCCTCCGGCGACACCGCCGTGGCCGTCGACCGCTCCCAGGAGGAGCTCCAGGAGATCCTGGACCGCCTCGAAGAGCAGGTCTAAACAAACCCACCACCGACTAGTAAAGGACGAATCATGCGCATCCGCCGTCTCGTAGCAGCCGCCGCTAGCCTGCTTGCTGCTACCAGCTTGGTCGCCTGCTCGTCTGCAAGCTCCGATTTCGCCGCCGGCACCGCCGAAGATCCCATCATCGTCGGCACCACCGACGCCGAACTTCCGGAGTGGGGCGTGCTCAAGGAACTCGCTGCCGAGGAAGGCATCGAAATCGAGATGAAGAGCTTCACCGACTACGCCACCCCCAACCAGTCCCTGGCAGAGGGCAGCACGGATACCAACAAGTTTCAGCACTTAAAGTTCCTCGCTGAGTACAACGTGGGCAACGGCACGAACCTCGTTCCGGTGGCCTCCACGCAGGTCTACCCCATGCCGCTGTTCTGGAAGGGCCACGACAGCATCGACGGCATCGAGAGCCAGGACATCGCCATTCCCAATGACGCTACCAACCAGGGCCGCGCCATCAACCTGCTGGCTGCCAACGGTTTGCTGGTACTCAAGGAAGAGGGCAAGCTCACCCCGGACCCCGCCGACATCGACGAGGCCGCATCCAAGGTGAGCGTCACCCCGGTCGATGCTTCCCAGACCCCGTCCGCCTTCGGCGAAGGCAAGCCCGCCATCATCACCAACTCCTTCTTCAAGCGTGCGGGTATCAACCCGGCCGACGCCGTGCTTTACGACGACCCGGAAAACCCCAACGCCGACCCGAAGATCCTGTTCGACCCCTACGTCAACGTGTGGGCTGTGCAGGAAAAGGACAAGGACAACGAGAAGGTCAAGAAGCTGGCCGAGCTCTACCTCTCCGACGAGGTGAAGGCCGCAGTGCAAGACACCACGGGTGGCACCACTATCTTTGTGGATAAACCACAGGCAGAGCTTCAGGAGATTCTGGAGCGGCTGGAAGAGGAAGCCTCCTCTAGCTAAGCAAATCTCCCCCTCCCCCGCGCTCACGCTTAGTTGCGTGACCCGGGGGATTTTGCCCGTTACTCCCTCCTCGCTCACTACACGGACACGTACAAAGGAAAACCACGTGACTGAACAACAAGGCGCCCACCGGGGCACCCGGATTGAATTCCGCAATATCACCAAAGTCTTTAAGAACAAGAAAACCACCACGAAAGCGCTTGATGATGTCTCTTTGACCGTCGAGCCCGGTGAGATCATCGGCATCATCGGCTTCTCCGGTGCCGGCAAGTCCACGCTGGTGCGCATGATCAACGGACTGGATAAGCCAACCTCGGGGCAGCTGCTTCTCGACGGCACCGATGTCGTCCCCCTGCCCGAATCCAAGTTGCGGGGCATTCGCCGCAACATCGGCATGATCTTCCAGCAGTTCAACCTCATGTCCTCGCGCACCGCGGCGGGCAATATTGAGTACCCGCTGAAGCTGCAGGGCGTCGACAAGCAGGAGCGTCAACAGCGCGTCCAGGAGCTGCTAGAATTCGTCGGCCTGGCGGACAAGGGCGATAACTACCCAGAGCAGCTCTCCGGTGGCCAGAAGCAGCGCGTCGGCATCGCCCGTGCCCTGGCTAATAACCCTTCCCTGCTGCTGGCGGATGAAGCCACCTCGGCCCTCGCCCCCACCACCACCCACGAGGTGCTCGACCTGCTGCGCAAGGTCAACCGCGACCTCGGCATCACCATCGTGGTCATCACCCACGAGATGGACGTCGTGCGCTCCATCGCCGACAAGGTAGCCGTCATGGAAAACGGCCACGTCATCGAGGCCGGCAGCGTCTATGAGGTCTTTTCCAATCCGCAGACCAAGGTGGCGGAGAAGTTCGTGGCCACCTCGCTGCGCAATACCCCGGACGTCGTTGAGGCCGATGACCTGCTGGCCCACGAGGGCCGCCTGTTCACCATCAACCTGACGGAAAAGTCGGGCTTCTTCGACGCCGCCGGCAAGCTCGCGGACAAGGACGTGTCTATTGCCGTGGTCCACGGTGGCATCACCACCTTGCAGAAGCACTCCTTTGGCAAGATCACCGTGCGCCTCAACGGGCCGGAAGCGGCCATTGAAGATTTCTACGCACACATGCAACGCACCACCGATATTGAGGAGATCCAACGATGAACGTCACCTACCTCGCGCAGGCCAATTGGGATCGACTGGGCGGCACGCTTGTCGACGCCATCAAGGACACCCTCATCATGGTCGCCACCACCCTGGTGGTCGCCGGCATCATCGGTCTCGTGCTGGGCATCCTGCTCTACACCACGCGCCCAGGCGGCATCCTGCAGAACAAGCCTATCCACTTCGTCATCAATATCCTGGTGAACTTTATTCGCCCGATTCCGTTCATTATCTTGCTGGCCTTTGTGCAGCCGCTGACGGTGGCGGTGCTGGGCAGCTCCATCGGCCGCGAACCGGCCACGTTCGTCATGGTTATCGCGGCTACCTTCGCGGTGGCGCGCATCGTCGAGCAGAACCTCGTGGCGCTGGATCCGGGCGTGATTGAAGCAGCCCGCGCGATGGGTGCTTCGCCGTGGAAGATCATCACCACGGTCATCATTCCGGAAGCACTCGGCCCGCTGGTGCTGGGCTACACCTTCCTGTTCATCGGCATCGTCGATATGTCTGCGATGGCGGGCTACGTCGGCGGCGGTGGCTTGGGTGACTTCGCCATTGTCTACGGCTACCGCGCCTTCGAGTGGGAGGTCACCGTGGTGGCCACCCTCATCATCATTGTGCTGGTCCAGGCAGCTCAGTTCTTCGGCAACTGGCTCTCGGCCAAGATTATGCGCCGCTAGCCGCGTCGCGCCTGCGCATGGCTCGGCGCGGTTTAGAGTGCCACGCCCGTACTCTAAGCGCCGCGTTCGTATCTTATGCGCCGCGTCCTTATCCTACGTGCCACGTCGCGCGACGCGGCACGCGGCAAAGTAGGAAGAGGTCTTCGGCTCGTCTCCACAGGAAGAGACGACGCCGGAGGCCTCTTTTTCTTCGAGCTCTACGTCCCATGCGCGGCCGTCGCGGTGGCGCACAACGACGCTATTCTTCGCGGCGGGGGTTTCCGCCGCGTCGACGGTGAGGTCGCCGTAGTGGAGGGACTCGGAGGCGTCGAGAAGCTGGCGTGCTACTGCAAGCTCCGCTACCTGGCCTTGGGGAGTGTGAAGACCGGAACCACGGTTGGCGGGGTAGAAATACTCGCCGTGCAGAGCCTTGCCCACGAGCTCGCGGCCAGCGTCCACGTTGAGGCGGCCGAAAGAATATCCCCACGGCATCAGGAGCACCGACGGTGCGAAACGGTGTCCCTTGGTGTGGGAGGTTTCCCACACGGTCTCCTCAAATTCGCACGCCAGGGAAGCAGCAAGCGGGCGGCCCTTGATAGCGCAGCAGGCATCGCGCTTGGCGTGGGTACACACGAGCACCAGCGGCAGGCACGTGCCAGTGGGATGCTCCAGATCCAGATCGAGGATGTCCTCCGGGCCGTTGAGGACATAATCCTGTACCAACCCCTCGCGTGCCCACACGACGAAACAGCGGAAGTGACCCGTCCCCCGCTCATGCCCGGCACGCCCAGGGCGGCGAATGAGTTGCAGGCCCGCCACGCCTTTGAGCTTGGCCTTGAGCTTCGCAGTCAAGCCGGGGCCAAAGGTACGCCCGTCAAGCACGTCACGAGACCAGGCCGTGGGCCACTCAAAGAGGACGTACACAGATTCTTGTTTTGCGGTACCGGCCAGGGGCTCGACCTGGACGTCGGAGCAGAAGGTCATGGCTCCATCTTAACTGGCATCACTTTCTTCACAACAATGTGGTTACGATGCTTAGCTCGATGCATATAATTCCCCGTAGTGCCACTACGCTCGGAGTCATGCCGAAACATAACCTCTTGCGCACAGCCGCCCCAGTGGCCGCACTCGTTGTCTCGGGTGCACTCGCGCTTCAGGGATGCGCTCCGTCTTCCGCTCCGGACGGCAGCTCCGACGGCCCCACGAAGACTCTCGACGCCACCCTGTCCGGCGCCTCCACCTCCACGGCTACCGTTACTCCCACTGCCCCCTCCCCCGCCGCACCGGCTGGGCTGACCCCGCTGGGCGACGCCAACATGGAGATGAAAACCCTCCGTCCACCAGCTCCCTCGGAACTGGTGGTGACCGATGTCCGCGTGGGCAAGCATGAAGGTTTTGACCGCGTGGTCTTCGAGTTTGTCGGAGACGGTTCACCGGGCTGGTTCATCGATTACACCGATTCCCCCGCCCAGCAGGGATCCGGCAACCCGATTGCTTACAACGGTTCCACCGCGCTCGACGTCAGCATCGACGGCACCGCCTACCCTTTCCAACTTGATATGGAAGACCCGAATATCGGTACCGTGAAGGGCGCCGGCGGGCTGGTGACCCAGGTGGTCAGCAGCGGCACCTTCGAGGCCCGCTCGCAGTTTGTCATCGGGCTTGATGGGCGCCACCCATACTCGGTTCAGGTGCTCAAGGCACCGACGCGCCTGGTTATCGACATCCTGAACTAAACAGTTCAGGCATAGGTTGCCTCCACCGACCAGCGTCCGCCTGCCCACACGAGGAGCCAGGCGCGCTGGCCTTTCTCGTTTTCCCCGACGACTTGCAGGCGCGCGCAGCGCTGCGCCGCACCTGCTTCCCACCACTCAGAGTCCACGGGCCACGGGCCAGCCCAACCGGTCACCCGGTAGCGGTGGCGCCCCCACCCCAGGCCCGCCGGCTCCCCGGAGAGGAGGGCCTCGGCGGTGACGATGATGTCTTTCGATGAGGCGTCGATAAGCCGGATCCGCGCGGCCGGGTGCGCCAGGCTTGCCGGGAGCGGCGCGGGGATGCGCCCGGGCCAGGTGCCCTCCGGCTGCGGGTCACGCTGTTCGCCGTAGGGGACGTACTCGATGCGCTCGGCCACCCCACGCCCGCCCGCCGGGCGGGGCTGCAGCACGCGATCTACCCCCAGCTGGGATTGCACCCGCGCGATGACGCGCTTGGCCTGCTCCGCGGATTCGCCCGCGCCCCACAGGAGCCCATCCCCTGGCGGAGCGACCTCCACCGGCTCCAACGCCAACTTGACGATGCCCCCTCCCTCACCCGGCGCACTACCCGCCCGCGCAGCACTCAACCAACCATCGAGCTGCCAGCGCACGCGGTCCGCTGTAGCGGCCTCGCTGAGCGCTTCCTGGGTACGCCAGATCCGCTCCAGGCGCTCGCCACCCTCGAACTCCGCGGCAACGCACAGCCGCAGGCACACCACGCCGGCCTCATCGAGTAGCACGTGCAGGCGCGCCGCGAGCTGACGCGCAGCGAAAGCCGCAGCATCCACGCGCTCCAAGGGTTCTTCGAAGCCCTGCTCCACACCCAAGTCGGGGCGCGCAAGCTCCGGCGCCACGCGCCGATCCGGTGCCGCCGCAGCCACCGCGTGGCATCGCCGTCCAGCCTCGCCGAAACGGGTAGTGACTTGGCGCAGCGACAAGCTCGCCAACTCCCCTAACGTGCGCACGCCCAGCTGCCCCAAGGCATGCACCACGTCCGCCGAACACCCCAGCGCCACCTCCGCGGCCAATACTCCCACCGGCTGCTGAGCCAGAAAGTCGCGCGAGCCGCCTGCCGGAACTACCGCGCCCAGGTTGTGGTGGCGCGCGGCAATCAGCGCGGTGGCGATCTCATCAGCGACGCCGACGGTGGCGTCGAGGTGGGATCTGGCGGTGGCGTCGACAAGCATCTCCACTGCCTTATCCTCGCTGCCGTGGAAGCGCCCGGCCGCGCCCGCATCCACGATGACCAGGCCCGGACGCAGCACCTCCACCGAGGAGGCCACCGCGTCCAGCCCCGCGGCAATCTCCGCGAAGACCACGCCGTCTCGGTCCGGGTTGGCCTCCTCCACGCGCAGCTCCGGTAGGAGAGCTTGGGCCTGGCGCACGCGCATCCCGCGGCGCACCCCCGCCCGGCGCGCCGCCGCGTTGCACACCGCCACGCGGTGCTGGGCAGCGATAGCGCATGCTGCCCTGTCTGCGTCCTGCAGCGCCTGGATAGGCCAATCCGGGAACCACAGCGCCGCGACCCTCACACGACCTCCAAGTGCGGGCGCGCGTCCGGACGCTGCCCACATGTGAGCACTCCACGGCGCGGGCGCATGCTTGCCGACGCCACCCGCACCCCTATATCAACCCCCCGAATCCGCCCGCTGCCCCGGCCCACGCCATGCACAGCGATAACTTCCGCGCCTATCTCCACGGCTGTGCCCGGCAGCCGGGTTCCCACGGTAAGCAGGGCCGCCTGCCCAGCCCGCACTTTTGCCAGCACGGGGCGCGCCCGCGTGGGGCTCAGCGCGCCTGTGCCTTTGTGCACGACTAGATCCAGCCCCTCGCACAGCACGCCGGTCACCGCCCAGGGCTCTACGCCTGGATCGGGCACCGTGATAACCCGGGAGACATCACCCTCCTCGGCCACTTGTGCGAGTAGGAGATCGGGCCAACCCACCACCCCGACGTGTCCGCCTGCCGCGCTAACATGGGATATCAGCTCCACCACGAGCGCAGCACATTCCGCACAGGCGGTTGCCTGCTTGCGGGGCAGACCACCACCCGGGAGCAGCTCAGATAGCTTTTCAGGGACTCCGAGGAGCTCCGCCTCCGGCTGCACCTGCGCAGAATCATCCGGGGTTTCCAGGCGTTGAATCTGGGCGCGCAGAACCGCAATCCGGTCAGCCCGGGAGCCACCCGCCACACGAACACCTGTTTGATTCATGGCTCCTATTATGAACCTCTTCCCGGACGCGCGCAATTGCGCTGGTAGCGTTAGGCGCCATGAATCCCCTCCGCGCGCACACCACCCCTATCCCCACTCCGCCGCGGGTACGCCTCGGTGCCTCGCTGTTAGCTGGCGCCGCTGTAGCAGTGGGGGCGAGCCGCATCCACTTCGGCCTCGCGCTAGGACTCAGCCTGCTCTTCCTCATCGCCGCCTGCGCGCTCGTATTCCTGCACCCCTACCGCGCGGACCTGCGCGATTATGCCCAGCGCCACAACGTCACCATGCTGCCCAACGCCGCACAGCTCATCCCGCTTATGGCGCTGTGGCTGATGGTCATGTTCTCCCCGCTCCTCGCGCTTCCTGCCTGGGGCAGCGCGCTGGTGTGGGCGCTCGTTTCAGGCGCGGCCTTCCTGCTCTTCCCCCACGTTGACGGCTCCCGCAAGCTCGCCTACGCGCCCCCTGCCTAACCCCGCCGGACTAACTGCGTGAGCGGCGACCACCTCCACCGGCCCCCGATCCTGGTTTGTGCGGGGCTGTCTGCGCCAGCGCCTTTGCCAACCCGCCTCGGCCGGGCGTCTAAGCCAGGTCGCGCGAGGTGGCCCAGCGCGTGAGCTGATGGCGGTTGGACTGCTGCGTCTTGCGCAAAATATTGGAGGCGTGCGTTTCCACCGTCTTCACCGAAATGAACAGCTGCTTGCCAATCTCGCGGTACGTATAGCCGCGCGCAAGCAGCCGCAAGACCTCCAGCTCACGCCGCGTGAGCGCATCCACCGCTGGGTCTTGCCCCTCCTCCGGCTCCGGGGCGGGCGAACCGGAGGCAAAAGCATCAAGGACAAAACCCGCCAGGCGCGGCGAGAAATACGCATCCCCGCTGTGCACCTGCACCACCGCCTCGGCCAGGTCCGGGCCGGAAATATTCTTCGTCACATACCCGCGCGCGCCCGCCCGAATCAGCGCAATCACATCCTCCGCCGCATCCGACACGCTCAGCGCCAAAAACACCGGACGCGACGGCTGATGTGCCGTCCCATTAATAACGGCGAGGCCGCCGCCGTCGGGCATGTGGACATCAAGAAGCACCACGTCCGGGGAGGTCCGTGCAATGCCCTCCAGCGCCTCCGCGACAGTGCCAGCATCACCCACAATCTCAATCTCCGGGGCCACCGCCAGCTCTGCGCGCACACCCGCGCGGAAGACGGAGTGATCATCAACCAAAAAGACCTTCACCATGCTCATAACGCTACCTCCAGCTCCACCTCGGTGCCCTCCCCCGGGGTCGAAGAAATCCGCACGCACCCACCTGATCCCTCTACGCGCGCGCGAATACTGTCACGAATCCCGTGCCTATCAGCGGGAATATCCTCCACATCGAAACCCACCCCGCGATCGCGCACAAAGATACTCAGCTCGCCCGCCAACAACTCCGCGTAGACATCCACCACGTCCACGCTTGCGTGCTTGCCGGCATTCACCATGGCCTCGCGCGCTGCCTGGATAAGCAGCTTCGCGGATTCCGTTAGCTCCGCGTCTTCGCCCACCGTCACCGCGGATACCCGCATATCAAAGAGATCCTCCACTTCCCCGCACGCCGCTTCGAGAGCACCAAAGCAGGTGGTGGGGGCGGCAGAGGGGGCGTCGAAAAGCCAGGCGCGCAGCTCGCGTTCTTGGGCACGCGCCAAACGCGTTACCTCACGCGAATCCCCCGCCCGCTTCTGAATCAGCGCCAGCGTCTGCAGCACCGAATCGTGCAGGCGGGCGGCAATCTCGGCGCGCTCCTCCGAAACCGCCTTCGCCGCTTGCTCCTGCGACAGCGAACGCCAGAGCTTCAGCACCAGCGGCACCACCAGCGCCCCAAATCCCACCAGCGTCAGTGCCGTGGCCAGGATCGCCGAACCCGATCCGCTCTCCCACGTCACCGCCGCCACCACGACGCCACCGATGACCAGAACGGCACCCGCCGCCACGGCAACCAGGCCCACCGGCGTGTTCAGGCCGCGGTCATAGGCCAACCACGCCAACACCGCGCCGATGGCCACCACCGCCAACGGCACCGCCGCGCTTAACGACGCCCCCGAAACCCCCAACACGCCCACCGCGCTACCCGCCAGCGCCAAGAGCACCAACCCAAGGGAGAGGGGGCTGCGGCGGGTGGAGGGGGCGTCGTCAAGCGCGGGCGTGAAAATCCACAGACCGGCATAGGCCATCGCCCCCACCCCGCCCAGCAAGGTCAACGCGGTCAAAGCGATGCGCACGGAGAGCGCCGAGACCCCAAGATTCTGCGCCAGCCCCGCCGCCACGCCGGCGACCACGCGGCCAGACTGGGGGCGCGACATCACGGGATAGGGTGCCGCATTCTCGGCGGGGACATAGGGCGAAGTCATACTAGCTATGGTCCCACGCCCCATCCCTTGGGCACATCAGGGACAACCCTGAGGTCGAAAAATCAGGGCGATTACCGATACCGCCGCAAGGCCCCACGCGGCACCATAAAAGCATGACGAAGAACAACACGCTCAACCAGATGTGGACGACCCGCCCCGTCCGCCTTCCCAAGAAACAGGGTGGTGACGCGCACCTTGCTGGTGTCTGCGAAGGCATCGCGGTGCGCTATCAGCTCGACCCCACGATCGTGCGCGTGGTCTTCGTGGTCGCGTCACTCGCCTTCGGCGGTGGCATCGCCGCCTACCTCGCCGCGTGGGCGCTCATGCCGCGCTTTGGCTCGCCCTACTGCCCGCTCGATGCGGCCTTGGGCAAGGATGGTGTCAAGGAGGAACAAGAGCTCGGCTGGATTCTGATTGTCGGTGTTCTTCTTACTTTTAGCTCCGGCCCACTGTTCCTCAGCGGACAATTCCTCGCCGGACTTCCGCCCGCTGTGTTGACCTTCGGACTGTTGGCGCTGGCGTGGTACGCCCTTCACCAACGCGAACCGCTACCGCCCAGCGGGCTATTGGCCGCCGAGCAGCCGGTGCGCGAGGAACCTGTCAACCTCAACCCTTATACCCCGGCAGACGGCCACCCCTTCCCGCCAGGGCGTAGGACCCCGCCGTCTTGGGATCCACTCGGCGTGGTACCCGATGCCTGGGACCTGCCGGAGCCGGGCCCGCGGGAGGAACCGACAAAGAAGCGCGGTTCGCAGTGGGTCGAGGGCGCGATTGCCCTCGGCGCTGTGGGAACGGCCCTGACGATTGCCTTCCTTGGAGTCACCTTCGTCGCCGAGGCCGACGAGGAGTCCGGTTTCAGCTTCCGCTTTAACGCCGGTGAACAGCACTTTGCCCCCACCCATGAAGAGGAGCTTAAGGAGTACTATGACCTGGGCATCGGCGAATCGACGGTAGACTTCAGCCAGCTCCACGGCCTGAAAGACGAGCACGACGTCACCGTCGACGCCGGCATCGGCGCCGTCGAGGTCATCCTCCCGAAGGACGTCCCTGTCTCGCTGACCTGCGATGACGGCCTGGGTGAGAGTAACTGCACCGAACGTCAGGACCCTGACGCGCTGTTGAACATTCACATCGACGCCGGCATCGGCGAAGTCACGGTCACCGGCTAAACTGGCCCAGCATGATTCACTTCGGCAACGATTACCACCGCACCGCCCACCCCCGCGTCCTGGAAGCCATCGCGGGGGCAGGCGGGGCTTATGCCGGCTACGGCACCGACGAGCTTTGCAACACGGCCGCTGCGCGCATCCGCGCTGCCTGCCAGGCACCGAACGCCGAGGTGCATTTCATGGTCGGTGGCACGCAGGCCAACGCCACCATCATCGCCCACCGGCTGCGCCCCTGGGAAGGTGTTATTGCGGCGGATAGCGGGCACATCGCCACCCATGAGACGGGTGCTATCGAGCACACCGGGCACAAGGTCATCACGCTGCCAAACCAGCTGGGAAAGATCACCGCCGCACAGGTCCGCGCGTGCATGGATGAGTACCGCGCCTCCGGGGTGGAAGAGCACATGCCGGAGCCGGCGCTGGTCTATATCACCCAACCCACTGAGTTTGGCACCACCTACTCCCGCGCCGAACTCGTGGCCCTGCGCGCGGTCTGCGATGAGTACGGGTTGGGCCTGTTTGTCGACGGCGCCCGCCTCGGCTACGGTCTGTCCGCTTCAGATATCACCCTGCCGGACCTGGCCGCGCTTGTCGACGTCTTCACCATCGGCGGCACCAAATGCGGCGCCCTCTTCGGCGAGGCCATCGTCTTCCCCGCGGGTGCTCCGCGCTTTCGCAATGCCATGAAACAAAGCGGTGGCCTGCTGGCTAAGGGCTGGTTGCTCGGCGCGCAATTCGCCGCCCTCTTCAGCGCCCCTCCTACTGTCTCCGCCGACGCGCTCGCTGAGTCGAACGCAACCTGCACTCGCGCTCAAGCAGCCACCCCGGGCAATGAGGTAAACAGCGCTGCAGCAACCACCCTCTACGAACAGATCTGCGCCCGCGCCAACGCCCAGGCCCAGCGCATCGCCGAGGCATTCCGCGCCGCAGGCATCGACATGCTCTTTGACTCTCCCACCAATCAGCAGTTCGCTCTGCTAACCCGCGAGCAGGAAGACAAACTCTCGCAGGACTTCGTGTGCCAGTTCTTCGAAGAACACGAAGGCCTGCGGGTGGTGCGTTTTTGTACGGCGTGGTCGACGGAAGAGGGGGACGTCGATAAGCTCTGCGCCGCGATTTCTGCGCTCAAGTAGCGAGGTTCCCCGGCCTGGTTTAGGCTGTGGGCTATGCAACTGGGGGGTTACATTCAAGCACTAGCGCGCGGGCTGGACGTCGTCGAGCAATGCGCCGGTGTTACGCGCGCGCAGCTGGTTCAGATGGGTGCGCGACCAGATTTCGCGGAGAAGCTGCTGGGGCTACACGCGGTGTATTTCGGGGACACGATGTTCCGCTCCCGGCAGCGCAAGGCACGCCGTACGGGCCACGACGTGTTCACGCTCCTCGATATCGAGCGCTACTGTTCCAAGCTTAAAGCCCGCAGGGCCTGGGAGCTGCGGCAACTACTGGCGGCCACCCCGCGGGAGAAAATCCCCATGGTGGCGAAGGCAAAGCTCAAAGAGTGGCGTCCGCCCAAGGACCCTGCACCGGGCGTGCGGGTGACGCGGCGCGCGGGCCGCAACCACACGCTGAGCATTACGGATTCCTCGCTCAATATTTCCAAGCTGTTGGCCGTGCTCAAGTCCACGGATCGGGATTTGCTCACCGCAGCGCATACCGTGTTCCGCGGCGGCGGTGGTTCCGGCCAGACGCTGCAGTCGAACGTCATCGTGCGCTTGGGTGAGCTGGACCGCATCGTCGACGGTGACGGTGAGGAGATTGAGCTGCAGCTGACTAATGGCGCGACGATGACCGGTGCGGAATTCGTGCGCGAAAAGCTTGCCGACCTCGGCCTCATCACCCTCGTCCATCCCCATCACGGCCCCGTGAACCTCTACATGGCGAGCCGCTTTGCCAATTTAAAGCAGCGGCTCGCCTTGTCTGCGGAGCACCCGACGTGCGCGTGGCCGGGATGCAACGCACCCGCCGAGGACTCACAGATTCATCACCTCACCCGCTTCCAAGATGGCGGGCCGACGAATATGGCCAACTTGGTGCCGTTGTGCGCCTACCACAACGCGGTGAATGACGATGACCCGGAAAAGCCCACCGGCCGCGGGCACCTCGACCGCATCGATGGCCGCGTGCACTACCTGCCGCCGTGGGCGGGGCCGCCGATTCCTATCGAGAGCCCGGCTCACCCGCCGCACGCTACTAAACGTACAGCTAATCATGCTCCAGAGAGTAGGGCTGCTCGAACATCCACGGATCCGCCGACATACGGCTCGCCCGGACCGCCTTACGGCTCCGGCCCTGGGGCGCCGCCGCGTGACTCCGGCGAGCCTCCGAACCGCCCAACGAGCTCCTCCGGCCCGTAGAGCCTCGCCCCTGGGCTCGGGGGCGATACTGCTCCGCAGGCTCACCAGTCCCCGACACGCTGCGTCACACAGCCGCTTTAACCAGCCGCTCGCTGAGAAAACCCACTCGGCGTGCGGCTACTCGCGCGCGCGTTATAGAGGTATGCGTATTAGTGCTGTGCGACGTACAGGCTGGAGCTTGTAGCGGTCAACCTGGAGGGTACGCAGGAGCCTAGCACCCCCATCTGCGCCAATCCGCAGCGTTGAATGCTAGGGCCGAAAACAGGAAACGCGGCCAAGCCCCGTTGATTCGGAGCACGGCCGCGCTACGCAGCGTCGGGGAGTTTGCTTCCCTTCGCGCTTTGAGCACTACGCTATCTCGCTGAGAACGCCGCTGCACTGATGCAGTGCTTGTTCCAGTATCTTTCGGCAGTGTTTATTCCCACTCGATGGTTCCCGGCGGCTTCGAGGTTACGTCGAGCACCACGCGGTTGACTTCCTTGACCTCGTTGGTGATGCGGGTGGAGATCTTCTCCAGCACGTCGTACGGCAGGCGGGTCCAGTCCGCGGTCATGGCGTCCTCGGAGGACACTGGGCGCAGGACGATCGGGTGGCCATAGGTGCGGCCGTCGCCTTGGACGCCGACGGAGCGGACGTCGGCAAGCAGCACCACCGGGCACTGCCAGATCTCGCCGTCCAGGCCAGCGTTGGTCAGCTCGGTACGCGCGATGAGGTCCGCCTGGCGCAGCGTCTCCAGACGCTCCTCGGTGACCTCGCCGATGATGCGGATACCCAGGCCCGGGCCCGGGAAAGGCTGGCGCGCCACGATTTCCTCCGGCAGGCCCAGCTCACGGCCAACCGCGCGCACCTCATCCTTGAAGAGCAGGCGCAGCGGCTCGACGAGCTCGAACTCGACATCATCAGGCAAGCCGCCCACATTGTGGTGGGACTTAATATTCGCAGTACCGTCACCGCCACCGGACTCCACGACGTCCGGGTACAGCGTGCCCTGCACCAAGAACGCGGCATCCTGGCCGTCCAGAGCCTGGTCGACGGCGCGCTCGAAGGAACGGATGAACTCCGCACCGATGGCCTTACGCTTGGCCTCCGGCTCGGTCACACCGGCCAGCTTGTTGAGGAAGGCCTCGCGCTCATCCACGGTGATGAGCTTGGCGCCAGTCGACGCCACGAAGTCCTTCTCCACCTGCTCACGCTCACCCGCGCGCAGCAGGCCGTGGTCAACGAAGACACAGGTCAAACGGTCACCGATAGCGCGCTGCACGAGGGCTGCGGCTACGGCGGAATCCACGCCACCAGACAGGGCACAAATCGCGCGGCCGTCCTCACCGATCTGCTCACGGACATCGTTGATGAGCTGCTCCGCGATGTTCTCAGCGGTCCAGTTCTGCTCCAAGCCTGCTACCTCAGTCAAAAAGCGCGTGAGCACCTCCTGGCCGTACGGCGAGTGAAGGACTTCCGGGTGATACTGCACGCCGGCCATCTGCTTGGACAGGCACTCGAAGGCTGCCACGGGAGCGCCTTCCGACGACGCGGTCACCTCAAAGCCCTCCGGGGCTTCAGTGACCGAATCGCCGTGAGACATCCACACCTTGTGGGTTTCCTCCAGGCCCTTGTGCAGCACGCCGCCGGACACGGTCATGTCCGTGCGGCCGTACTCGCGGGCACCAGTGGAGGCCACGGTGCCGCCCAGGGCTTGGGTCATGGACTGGAAGCCGTAGCAGATGCCAAAGACCGGGATGTCGAGCTCGAGCAGCTCCGGCTTCAGAGCAGGGGCGCCGTCCGCGTATACGGAGGACGGGCCACCGGAGAGGATCAACGCGGCCGGGTTCTTGGCCTTGATGTCCTCCACGGAGGCAGAATTGGGGACAACCTCGGAGTAGATGTTGGCCTCACGCACGCGCCGGGCGATGAGCTGCGCGTACTGGGCGCCAAAGTCCACCACGAGGACAGGACGCGGGATTGTATTTGGGTTAGTCACGGTCATCAGTTTAACGCAAGAACCCGCGCCCTAGACCGCAGGGAGTGGCCCATAATCTTTCGCAGTAATAGCGGCCTTGCCCAACGCGGCCCGAAACGCCCGCAGAGCGGGGTGTCCCTCGCGTCCAGCACGCACCGCTGTGTAGAGCGTGCGGGTGGGATTACCAGGCAAAGCAACCACACGCACGCCTTCGATCTCCTCAAGAAAGAGGTCCGAAATCACCGCCACCGCGTGGCCCGTGCGCACCAAGTGCGCGTGCAAGAAGGGATCCGGGGTTTCATAGAGCACGCTGGGGTTAAAACCATGCCGGCGGCACAGACGGTGGACGAAGCGCCCCAATAAAAACTCCTCCGGGTCCATGGCAAAAGGGATTTCGTCATCGAACGCTGCAAAATCCTCTAAGCACAACTCGCTCCAGGGGCCGGTGAGTGGGGTGATGAGGCGTAGGGGGTCGTCGAGAAGCAGCTCCCGGTGGGTGTGCTCATCCGTGGCGGGCATGTCCGACTCATACTCTTCACCCAGGATGAGGTCCACCTCCCGGCGTGCCAGCAGCTCCATCGCGCCATCGGCTTCGCGCTGGATGATCTGCACGCGCAGGTCCGGGTACTCCCTGGCTAGCTCCGTCAGCGCCCGCGGGACCAGCGAGGACATGATGGTCTGAAACGTCGTGACCTTGATCGTGCCACGCACCGCGTTGGTGGATGCAATGACCTGTGACTCGGCCTCATCCGCCAAGGCGAGCATCCGCTCAGCATAAGACGCGAGGATTTTCCCCTGCTCCGTCAAACGCACTCGCCGGCCGACTTTCTCATAGAGCGCCACGCCGACGTCTTTTTCACACTGTGCCAGTTGTTGGGAGATGGCCGAGTGCGTATAGCGCAGCGATTCCGCCACGGCAGTGACGGTGCCGAGGCGTTGCAGCTCGTAGAGAATGCGCAGGCGATGCAGATCCAACATGACAGAATCCCTAACAGGTACGTGTTAAAAACTGTAGATAGACTAACAGTTCTTCCCACCCCACAATGGTCTGCATGACCAATCCGATTGCAGTTTTGTGCGTCATCGGCTCGTGCATTTCGATCCAGCTCGGTGCGAGCCTCGCCATCCAGCTCTTCCCCATCGGCGGGCCCTGGGGCACCGCTTCGCTGCGTTTGCTCTTCGCCGCCGTGATTCTGCTCGCCATTGCGCGACCGCGCGTGCGCACGTGGAGCCGTGAGAAGTGGATCTCCGCGAGCATTTTCGGCCTCACGCTGGGTCTGATGAATGGATTCTTCTATGCCGGCATCGAGCTTGTTGCGCTAGGTCCTGCCGTGACCATCGAGTTCCTCGGCCCGCTACTGCTGGCGGCGTGCCTCTCACGCTCGCTTCGCGACGCCACCTGCGTCGCCCTTGCTCTTCTCGGTATGGGTTTGATGGGCCTGGACTCTTTCAACGGAGATCCCCTCGACCTGCGAGGTGTGTTCTTCTTGCTGTGCGCCGGCGCGATGTGGGCTGCTTACATCCTGGCCAGCAAGAAGGCCGGCGCGCTCTTTAGCGGCCAAGACGGTTTGGCCGTGGCTTTCCTCATCGGTGGCTTGGTGCTCCTGCCAGTGGGTGGGCGCGGGGCGATGGCTCTAGCGAGCGATCCCACCCTGCTGCTACTCGCGCTAGGCACGGGCGTGCTGGCCTCGCTCATCCCCTACTCGTTGGAGTTCCTTGCGCTGCGCAGGCTTGCCCCCAACGTCTTTTCCATCCTGATCGCTTTGGAGCCCGTCTTCGCCGCATTCTTTGGCTGGCTCCTGCTCTCCCAGAACGTGTCCCAGCTCAAGCTGGCGGCCATCGGGCTGGTCGTGGTGGCCTCGGTGCTACAAACCATGGCACCGGCGCGCGGGCGCGTGGTATTCCGCAAGGTGGCACTGCGCCCACGCCACCTGAAGAAGCCCCGGCTGCTGTGGTTTCAGCGGCCACGTAATCGCAGCTGCAACTCCAACGTGGAAGCACCATCGGTGCTCAACCCCGCAGAGCGCTAAGCCAGGACACGAGCCGCCAAGACAGCGAAGTAGATCGAAGCTTTGTCGATCACCGCAGTGCCCCTCCGGCAGTCGGCTGCCCCGACGGGTAGCCGCACCTACAGGCAGCCACTCCCGCCGGTAGCCGCGCGTACGGGCAGCCGCGCCTGCGCACAGCTGCGTCCGCAGCACTAACGGACGGCCAGACCAACCTTCTGGAAGGACTTCAAATCCGTGTAGCCGCACTTTGCCATGGCGCGCTTGAGTCCACCGACCAAGTTGAGCTCACCCAGCGGCTCGTTGGACGGGCCATGGAGCACGACCTCCAAGGAAGGCGCACCCGCTGAGGCATCCTCGGCGGCGCCAGAAGTTGCGTTGCCAGAAACGTCGGTGCCCGAAACATCGGCGCCAAAAGTGCCGGTGCCCAGGAGGGAATTGGCCACGCCAATCGGCTCAATGAGGCCGCGCGGGAAACGCGGGTGGCCGGCCGTGGACGGCCAGTACCAGCCCTTGCCACCAGCCTCCGCCGCGCGAGCCAGGACTGGCCCGAGCACGACCCCATCAGCGCCACAGGCAATGGCCTTGGCGATGTCCGCGGAGGTGAAGATGTCGCCGTCGGCAAGCACGTGCACGTAGCGGCCCTCGGTCTCATCCAGGTAGTCGCGGCGTGCGGCCGCAACATCCGCGATGGTCGTCGCCATGGGGATATCAATACCTACGGTCTCCGGGTTGGTGTTCACACCGGCGCCGACGATGATGCCCGCAGCGCCCGCGCGCATGAGGTGCAGCGCCGTGGTGTAATCCGCCACGCCACCAGCCACCACCGGGGTATCCAGCGAGCCGATGAACTCCTTCAAGTTGAGCGGCTCGCCGCCAGTCTGCACGTGCTCGGCGGAAATCAAAGTGCCGTGGATGAACAGCAACTCCGCGCCGGCCTTAATAACCACGGGCGCCAGCTCGCGGGCGTGCTGCGGGGAGACGCGCACGGCCACGGTCACGCCGGAATCGCGCACCTGCGCGATGCGCTCTGCCAGCAACTCCTCATTCAGGGGTGCTGCGTGCAGCTCCTGCAGCGTGGACAGGTCGCCGAAGTTCTCCGTCACGCGAGCAATCGCGCCTTCCAAATCCTCGTGACGGCCCCACAGGCCTTCGGCATTGATGACGCCTAGACCGCCCTGTTTGCCCATCTCGATGACGAATTCCGGCGTGGCCAGCGCGTCGGTCGGCGCCGAAACGAACGGAACGTCGAAGGTGTAGGCATCGATGTGCCATGAGGTGTCCACGTCCTTGGAGGAACGGGTGCGGCGAGTCGGCACCAGGGAAATCTGATTCAAGTCATAGGTGCGGCGGGCCTCGCGGCCCACGCCGATTTCTACGTAATCGCGCATTCTTAGTCCTTAGCGGTAGTTCGGAGCTTCGACGATCTGCTGAAGGTGGTGCGGGTGAGACTCCTTAAGGCCCGCAGCGGTGATCTGGACAAACTGCTTGGTCTTGAGCTCAGCCAGGTTAGCGGAGCCGGTGTAGCCCATGGAAGCGCGCAGGCCGCCCACAATCTGGTGAACGATGGCATCAATATCACCGCGGAAAGGCACGCGTCCCTCGACGCCTTCTGGCACCAGCTTGTCCTCACTCTTGACGTCGGCCTGGAAGTAGCGGTCCTTGGAGTAGGAGCGCTTCTCGCCCGTCAGGCCGCGGCCCTGCATGGCACCCATGGAACCCATTCCGCGGTAACGCTTGTACTGCTTGCCCTGGACCACAACGATGTCACCCGGTGCCTCCGTGGTACCGGCCAGCATGGAGCCCAGCATGACGGCATCGGCGCCGGCCGCCAGGGCCTTGGCGACGTCACCGGAGTACTGCATGCCGCCGTCACCAATAACCGGCACACCCGCCGGACCTGCCACGGCGGCGGCCTCCATGATGGCGGTGATCTGCGGGGCACCTACACCCGCCACAACGCGCGTGGTGCAAATGGAACCCGGTCCGATGCCGACCTTGATGGCGTCGGCGCCGGCCTCAATCATGTCGCGTGCAGCAGCACGGGTGGCCAGGTTGCCACCGATGACGTCAATGCGGTCACCAAAGTCCTTCTGCACGCGGGAGACCATCTCCAGCACGCGGTTGTTGTGGGCGTGGGCGGAGTCGACGACGAGGACGTCTACGCCGGCGTCGACAAGCTGGCCTGCGCGCTGGTAGGACTCCTCACCGGTACCGATGCCCGCCGCCACGAGCAGGCGCCCGGAAGCATCCTTGGAGGCGTTGGGGAATTGCTCGGTCTTGACAAAGTCCTTGACGGTAATGAGGCCGACGAGCTTGTTCTCATCATCAACGATGGGCAGCTTCTCCACCTTGTTGGCGGACAGCAGCTCCAGCGCCTCTTCCTTGCTGACGCCTTCCTTGGCCACGACTAGCGGCATCGGGGTCATGATCTCGGAAACCTTGCGGGAGAAATCCGGCTCGAAGCGCATATCACGGTTAGTGCAGATGCCCACGAGGGTGCCTTGCTTATCGACGACCGGCAGGCCCGAAATCCGGTACCGCGCGCACAGCGTGTCTACCTCGTCGATAGTCATGTCCGGGGTGGCCGTGACCGGGTCGGTGACCATGCCGGATTCGGAACGTTTGACGATCTCTACTTGCTGAGCCTGCTCCTCTGCGGAAAGGTTGCGGTGCAGGACGCCGATGCCGCCCTGACGCGCCATGCCGATGGCCATGCGGGCCTCGGTCACCGTATCCATCGCGGCGGAAGCCAGAGGCACGCCGAGGCGAATGTTGCGGGTGAACTGCGCCGAGGTATCCACCTCGGAGGGAACGACGTTGGATTCTGCGGGAAGCAGCAGAACATCATCAAAAGTAAGGCCGTAGAGTGCAATCTTGTCGGGGTTGTCTCCGCCGGTGTGGACGTGGCTCATGAGGGTGGGGCTCTCCTAAACTGACCAGATAGTTGTATGCGGTAGCCCTCACTGTAGTGCGTGGACGCCCCGTAGTGGTAGCCGTGGGTATAGAAAAAGTCTCTATAGGGAATTGCCTTGCGCGCACGGAGTCAATAGGCTCGCAGACGTGAACTTTTTCGCCAACATGCCCCGCGATCCCTTCGCGGACGACCCGAACGACCCAGCTTCCTTCCTCGAGGAGGATGAGCACGTCGAGCCGCTGTCTGAGGAGGACCGTCTCGCCGTCATTCATGATCTGGCCATGGTCCAAGAGTTTGCGCGTGTTTTGAGCCCGCGCGGCATCGACGGCATCTTCTTTTTCTGCGAGGACTGCGAAGAAAACCACTTCTACGAGTGGGACATTATGGCCTCCAACATGCAGGCTACGCTGGCAGGCCAGCTCGCCCCCGTGCACGAGCCGGGTGCCGAGCCGGATCCGATGCGCTATGTTCCGTGGGATTATGCGGTGGGTTACCTCGACGGTATGGATTCGCGCTACTAGCGCGGCTGAAGTACCGCGCAGCTCAACGACAAGAACCTCTTTCCTCCTGGTGTGGGAGGAAAGAGGTTCTTTGTGGTTTTATTGCTGGAACTGCGGCGGCGGGAGCTGACCGTTATCCCCAGCGCCATCCGAGTTGTCATTCTGCGGTGGCGTCGCCTGCTCTCCACCACTCGGCTGACTTGGCTCCGGCTGGTTCTGCGTCGGCGGCTCCAGTGGGTTACCTGCCGATACCGTACGTGTCACCACGACGGTAGAGACCGCAGTCTCGGTCTGCGTGACGGTCTCCGGCTCCGGTGGCTTCTGCTCCTCTACAGGGGCGGGCTTCTCCACCGTCTGCGTCTGCGTCACCGTGGTGCGGGGCTGTTGTTTCGTCGTACTCGGGGACTCCGCCTCGCGTTCCCGCTTGGCCTGATCCACCATCTTCCGGGCTTCTTCAAGCAGCTGACGGGTGCCGTCCATATCGCCCTCAGCGGAACGCCTCTCCATTTCATCGAGTGTTCCGGCGAGCTCGACCACAGACACATCGTGCTCGTCTGCGCCGAAGAGCGACTGGTTCACGCCATACAGCGGGGAACCCGGTCCGGCGTTGACCACCACAGCTCCGGTACCTGCAATGAGCAGCGTAGCTGCGGCCGCTCCAATGAGGCCGTGTATGAATGGCTTGCTCCGACGGCGACGTGCCGCGCCGAGGGAAATAACCTCCGGCTCCTCCTCCGCGCCTTCGATGAGGGGGGCCGGGGGCATCTGCTTTTCGACGTCCCCGCGCAGCTCCAGCAGAAGACCCGCCAACTCATCACCGCCATCGGAGGGATCCGTTCCTTCGGAGAGAGTGGTGAGGAATGCATCATCATCGACCAAAGGCTGCAGCTGCTCAGCGACACCCTGCTGAGGCTGGTCCTTTTTTGCCATGATGTCCTCCCTTCCTTATTAGTAAAATTTTAATTTGTCGGTGCCAAGTACCGATGGCTCACTGCTAGCTCTGGGCTAGCCCAACTACTGGTTCACACTGCTGGTTCACGACGTCTCGTGCGAATCGAGGGATTTGCGCAATTGCGCAAGTGCACGATGTTGCGCCACGCGGACTGCGCCAGGGGTAGACTCCACAATTTCCGCAGTCTCCTCTGCCGACAGCCCCACGAACACACGCAAGATGATAATGTCCCGGGCCTTGTCACTTAACGTATCGAGCATTGCCCGCACTCTGTTACTACCGTCTACTTCAAGGGCGGATTCTTCGGGGGTAGCGTCCTGAGCGGCGTCTTCCGGAAGGTCTTCCGTCGGGTGGGTGTGGTCGCGGCTGAGGGCCCGGTGAGCGTCGGTCACCTTGTGGGCAGCGATGCCATACACATAGGCCATAAACGGGCGGCCCTTGTCCTTGTACGTGCCAATCGACGTCGCCACCGCCAAGCAGATCTCTTGTGCCACATCCTCCGCCGTGGGCTGGCGGTGACCGCCAATGCGTGCGCGGCAATAGCGCAGGACCTGCGGGTGAATGATGCGCATGATGCGCTGCAGGGCACGGCGGCTACCGTCGACGGCTAGCGGAACGAGGTCCGCTAGTTCCTTATCGCTGTCGCGCTTCGCCGCTGTGGAGGAGCCGCCTGCGCCTGTAGCATGTGTAGCCACTGCCATCCTTGCTCTTCTGCTTTGTGCTCTTCTGCCTAAAGTCTTTTCTGAATGAATTCGTTTAATTCATTACTACATATTCTGCATGAACATCATGTCATAACCATTTGGCGAAACCCGAAACGACGGGTCCATTCCCCGGCTTTTGAGCTGTGATAAAAAGTTCATTCATCGTTCATCTTAACCTTAAATGCAGGTCATACTGGGTAAACGTGAGGAATTTCGGCTCGTTACACCTGCATGTCAGCAATGCTTAACGCGCCGTTTACCAAGGGAAGACACACTTCTATCTCGTCTTACTTCGCCCTAGCGCTCACGGGACCATCTCCCGTGTTGAGTCGCGCTTACAGCACGCCTCGCGCTTGGAAACTCTATCTTTGACGAATAAGGAGAATCGAACGTGTCTCAGCCTTTCCTGCTCCCCGGGCCCAATACGGACTTCTGGGATTGGCAGCTACACGGCGCTTGCCGTGGGGAAAACTCTGACGTGTTCTACCACCCAGACGGCGAGCGCGGTCGCGCCCGCGCCCAGCGCGAAAACCGCGCCAAGGCTATTTGCCACACCTGCCCAGTCATCGAATTGTGCCGCGAACACGCCCTCGCATCCGGCGAGCCCTATGGCGTGTGGGGCGGCATGAGCGAATCCGAGCGCGTCGTTGCCTTGCGCTCGCGCCGCACCCACGCGACCGTCGGCGCCTAGTCCGCCCTCCCCCAGCCATGGCGTTAAGCAGGCTGCGCTGATATTCAGCAGCCGGCAATTGGAGGCCGGTAGAAGCCGCCAGTTCTACAGCACCTGCGCTAGGTAGCGGGCGGTCAACGTGTCCTTGTCGAGGAACTCGCGCGCGTTCTGCGCCAAGCACGTACCCTGACACTCTGGGGCAACCTACAAAGACCACTGCGCGCTCGACAAAGGCACGAATATGCTTCTGTAGGGACTCCACGGGTTTGCTCAACACGTTCGTCTTGAGCCGCGTGACCAGCCTCATGTAACTCATGCTGATGCCGCCGACCTTGACCTTGGTCTCGGTCTCATACAGGTTGCGTTTTTGCTCCTCGGTGAAGTCTTGGACCGGCACGTCGGCCGAATACAGCCCGGACTCGGCGTAGGCGCGCCACATCCACGAGTCCACCTTCATGCTGGGGTACATGATGGAGCCATCGTTGAGGGAATAAGCTGCGGGCTCGCCCGCGCGGGATTCTGCTAGGCGGGAAAAGCACGCGCAGGTGCCCGGTGATTGTCGGTGGCGGTGCCGAAGGTGGAGCGCGCAGAGGCCGCCCTGGGTTCCTGGCCTACGACGATGGCGGCGGTCAACCCTTCCAAGCGGTCCACGTCGGGGCGCGGTGGAGCTTGCATGAAGCCCGGGTAGGTTTCGTTGATGAGCCGCTGCGATTCGGCAGCGATGGTGTCGAAGACCAGCGAGGTCTTGCCGGATCCGGACACGCCGGTGACAACGGTGAGCTTGCGCTTGGGGATGCGCACATCCACGTTCTTGAGGTTGTTTTCGCGGGTGCCGGTGGCGGTGATGAATTCTTGTTCTACGGCTCCACAGTCTCATAACGGGGCAGAGATTCCCGCCCCACGGCAAAGGCCCGCCTCCCCGCGATGGATGCGGGCGGCGGGCCTTCCTTATGGCCACGCGGGAACCCTTGTGACTATGCGGGAACCCTTGTGGCGACGCGGGAAACGTAGGTTTCCCGCGTGCACGTTTAGTGCGCGTGCGCGTGTCCAGCCTGAGCCGGCTCTTCCTCGGCGGGCTTCTCCACGACGGAAGCCTCGGTGGTGAGCACCATGCGGGCCACGGAGGCGGCGTTAACCACGGCGGAGTGGGTGACCTTTACCGGGTCGATGATGCCCTGCTCCAGCAGGTTGCCGTACTCCAGGGTGGCGGCGTTGAAGCCTTCACCGTTGGCCTGCTCGGCAACGCGGGCGACGACGACGGAACCATCCAGGCCGGCGTTCTCAGCGATCCAGTAGGCCGGGCGGGTCAGCGCACGGGCCACAGCCAGCACGCCAACCTTGGCCTCGCCCTCAAAGCCCTCGGCAAAGGCCTTGAGCTCCTGGGAGATCTGAACCAGTGCGGAGCCGCCGCCGGCGATAACGCCTTCTTCAACGGCCGCGCGGGCGGCGTTGATGGCATCCTCGACGCGCAGCTTGCGCTCATTGACCTCGGTCTCGGTAGCGGCACCAACGCGGATGACGGCAACACCGCCAGACAGCTTGGCCAGGCGCTCCTCGAGCTTCTCCTTATCCCAGGTGGAATCGGTGCGCTCGATCTCGCGCCGGATCTGCTCGCGGCGCTCCTCGACGGCCTCAGCAGTACCTGCACCATCCACAATCACGGTGTCCTCCTTAGACACGGTGACGCGACGTGCAGAACCGAGAACCTCAGGGCCAACCTCCTTGAGGTTGATGCCGACCTCCGGGTCGACGACCGTAGCACCGGTGACAACAGCCAGGTCATCCATGAAGCCCTTACGACGCTCGCCGAAGTACGGCGACTTCACGGCGGCGACCTTGAGGACCTTACGGATGGAGTTCACGACGAGCGCCTGCAGCGGCTCGCCCTCGATGTCCTCAGCGATGATCAGCGTCGGGCGCGAGGACTCCGCGATCTTCTCCAGCAGCGGCAGGAAGTCCGGCAGGGAGGAGATCTTGTTGCGGACGAGGAGAATTGCGGCGTCGTCAAGCACGGCGTTGTAGGTCTCCTCCTCCGTCGCAAAGTACGGGGAGAGGTAGCCCTTGTCGAAGGAAATGCCCTCGGTCACGTCCACGGTGGACTCGATGGTTTGGGACTCCTCGACGGTCACGACGCCGTCCTTGCCCACCTTGTCCATCGCGCCGGCAACCATCTCGCCGACCTCCGCATCGCGGGAGGACACGGTAGCAACCTGGGAGATCTCCGCGGAGGAGTTCACCGGGGTGGCGCGCTTCTTGAGCTCCTCGACGACCTTTTCAGCGGCCGCCTCGATGCCCTTGTTGAGCTCCACCGGGTTAGCACCGGCGGCAACGTTGCGCAGGCCCTCGAAGACGAGTGCCTGGGCCAGCAAGGTCGCGGTGGTGGTACCGTCACCGGCGATGTCGTTGGTCTTGACGGCCACGGACTTCACCAGCTGGGCGCCGAGGTTCTCAAAAGGATCGTCGAGATCAATGTCGCGGGCGATGGTGACGCCGTCATTCGTGACGGTCGGGCCACCAAAAGCCTTAGACAGCACGACGTTGCGGCCGCGGGGGCCGAGGGTGACCTTGACGGCGTCGGCCAGCGTGTCTACACCGCGCTGGATGCCCTCGCGGGCCTCCTGGTCAAATGCAATCAGCTTTGGCATAGGGTTAATCGCCTACTTTTACTTCTCGATGACAGCGAGCAGGTCGCGAGCGGACAGCAGGAGGTACTCCTGGCCGTCGTACTTCAGCTCGGTGCCGCCGTACTTGGAGAAGATGACGGTGTCGCCCTCGTTGACGCCGACCGGGACAACCTCGCCCTTGTCGTTGGTGCGGCCCGGGCCGACGGCTACGACGGTGGCCTCCTGCGGCTTCTCCTTCGCGGAGTCCGGGATAACCAGACCGGACGCGGTGGTGGTCTCAGCTTCAACGATCTGGACGAGGACCTTGTCCTCCAGCGGCTTGATGTTTGCCATGATGATTTCCTCCAAAGTGTTCCTAGTGCACGTCCACGTGGACGTGCGTGTGCCGGTTGTGGGTAGCCCAGCACAGCCGTCGTCGCGGGTGAACAACTGTGGGTCAAAACAACCTGCCTAGCACTCTACCCGCGCGACTGCTAGCCCTCAACGTTGTGGGCCGCTAACCCGTTCGCCTTCCGCGAACGACGCCGCTCGTGCGTGTACAAAGCCGGCCAGCGCCAGCTTGACGGCGCCCAGGGCGATAAACATTGCGCCGAATATTACGGCGAAGGACGGCCACCATAGCTCCTCCAGGATTGTCCGACCGAGTGCTTCTTGTGGGGTAAGGAGGCGGTGGAGTGGGAGGAGCGTCGCCAAGCACAGCGCACAGACCACGCCAGCCGCAGTCAAGGCGAGGCAAGCCGCCTCCCCTACTTGCACGCGCATCCAAGCCAAAGGGGCAGCACCTGCCAAGGTAAGGCCACGAATATCGGCTGCGATGCGGCCGTGCATCAGCAGCGAGGTAAGCACGGCGCCCACGATGCTAGGGGCAAAGACAGGCCCTAAAAGGGCGACGAAGACTTGCCAGGAGGACAAGGTACCGCCGGCGCCTGCGTCGTTCCCAAAGCGCAGACCCGAGCCGACGGCGACGATAAAGCCACCGACGAGCACCCACGGCACGATGTGCGGGGTGGAAAAGGACCGGCGCACGCGCACGTTGGCCCCAGCGATGCCGGCCGCGCGGGTCCATTGATCCAGGGCAGGCATAAGCCAGGGTAAGAAGAGCGCGACGAGGATGACCAAGCCCATCTCGGCCGACAGGAGGTCGCCGGGGTCATCGATGTGCAGGCACCCGTAAACCGTGCCGCCGATGGCCGCGGATGCGAGCAGGAATTTCACCATGAGCCACACCGGGTGTGCGGTGGCGCGCGGGCGAAAGACTCGGCGCAGTGGAGGGAGCGCGCCAACTAGGGCCGCGGACATGCAGACGGCTACCGCAATGACAACAACCTGGCCGGTTATGGCAATATCTGGCATGGGGATGCCGTCACTGCGCAGGGCACGCACACACGGTGCGAGCAGTGGACGGGCCGGCAGCACACCGAGTAATCCGGCGGCCGCGCTGACCACCGCGACTTGGCCCAGAATGAAAAACAGGATCATCCATCTCGGCATGCCCACCATGCGCCAAGAACGATAGACCGGTTCACGCTCGGCGATAATAAGGCGCATCTGAGACAGCGTCACCAGCACCACCACGCACAGTGACATTGCCAGCACCGTGCCGCCCAGAGGCCCAGCGGGGTTTTCTTCGGCTCCGGAGGAACCGACCAGCATGGCTAGCGCTAGGGTGCACGAGGTGGAAGACACCACCAAGGTCAACGCTACGGCCAGCCACGATAGCCAATTGGACTGTAAGTCCTTAAGCCACACCAACATGGGCCGCCTCCTCCAAGGAAATGACCCGGTCGGCCGCCTCGGCGGCAAGGTGCGAGTGAGTCACCATGATCACGCTGGCTCCATCGCGGGCGACGGCGCGAAGGTGGGATAGGACGGTGGAAGCGGTGGCGTCGTCAAGCGCGCCCGTAGGCTCGTCAGCGAAGATATAGGGCGCTTGGGCCAGCAATGCCCGGGCGACGGCCACGCGTTGCTGCTGCCCACCAGACAGCTGCGCGGGCAGGCGACTCTCCAATCCAGCGAGACCGAGCGAGTCGAAGACCTCTGCCACCCGGCCGCGTGTAGGGCGCCGTCCGGAAAAACGCGCCGTCAAGGTAGCATTGCGCTGCGCGTTGAGGGATTCCAGCAGGTTGTAGTCCTGAAATACAAATGCACGCTGCTTGCGCCCCGGCGCGTTGACTTGGCCGGACGTGGGCTTATCTAGCCCGGATAGCAGGTTCAGGAGCGTGGTTTTGCCGCTTCCGGACGACCCCATGATGGCCACGAATTCACCTGGGGCGATGGACACACTGACGCGATTGAGCACGGTGCGGCGGCCGTAGCGCTTACTAAGGTTTTCTGCTTTTAACATGCCTCTGATTCCACTCGGCCACGCAACGCAATGACATGGAGCGGGCTACCCGGAAAATGGTGGAGCTAACTCCACTGCCCTTCCACCGGCATGGCGGATAGGGTCGAAGACTATGCGAACCCTCAAAGCCTGTGCGTGGAGCCTCCTCCTCGGCGTGCTGTGTATCCCAACCTTGGTGATTTCGGTGTTGATGCTGCCGTGGATCCCGTTGGTGGGTCGCGCCACGGAGTTTGTCGGCCGGTTGGGCGCAAAGTGGATGGGCGTGGAAATTCCACCCCGGCGCGCAGATCGATGGTTTGATTGGCAGCAGTTCTATCACCTCGTGTTGCAGTTATTGATTTCAGCTGCGTGTTTTACCGCGTGGACGGCCCTGGGTTTCACAGCGGGTGTGCTAGTGATAGCGCCATTCGTGCCTAAGGCTGAGTTCTCCGTTGGCGAGTGGTCCACCTCCAACCGTCCGCTGATTTTCTTCACCTGCTGGCTGGCCGCGGCAATGCTGGCGGCTCTATTGGTAGGCCTCAACCGCCTCTTGGTCTTGGCGTCGACCACGCTAACGCGGCTGGCATTGAGTCCTTCGGCTGAGGAATTGGCAGCCTCGCGTGCCACACTCATTGATGCCTTCTCCGGCGAGCGCCGCCGCATCGAACGCGAACTGCACGATGGTCCGCAGCAGTACCTCACCGCGCTCAAGCTCAACTTGGCCGCGGCAAAACGACAAGCCCCGTCCCAAGCACAGCAGGCCTTGACTGACGCAGAACATAATGCCTCTTTGGCCCTGGCTTCATTGCGGGCGACAGTGCGTGGCATTGCGCCGCAGGTGCTTTTCGATGACGGACTTATCCCCGCCCTCGACGAGTTACTCGCCCATTCCGGGCTTGAGACCACACTTCGTGTAGAGGGCGCTGAGAGCTCGATTGACGAGACCACAGCACTGCTGGCCTACCATGCAGTCGCCGAGGCGCTCACAAACGCCTCTAAGCACGGCGCAGCCACCGAAGCCGCGGTAACGGTCGCTTTTAGGGATATGCTGCGCCTAGAAATCGTAGATAATGGCACGGGACCCACGGACAAAGAGCTGGACGGTGAGAGTGCAGCTGTGGGTTCGGGCACGGGCCTCGCCGGGCTGCGCGAGCGTGCTGCTGCACTCGGCGGCACGGTGACCTTTGATGCTGCTAGCGCCAATGCTACGGGTGAAGGCGGCGGCCAGCTGCTGGTCAAACTACCGCTGAAGGAGGCGAAATGAAGCTACTACTCGCAGAAGATTCCGCGCTCCTGCGCGCGGGGCTGGAGCAACTACTCAGTGCGTTAGGCTATAGCGTAACGGCAGTCACAGATGCCGAAGCACTGCGCGCCATCGCAGGGCAGGAAGACTTCGACCTCATTATCAGCGATGTGCGTATGCCGCCCACGATGACCGATGACGGGCTTCAAGCCGTGCATGATCTGCGGGCAGCCAACCCCGCCCAACCCGTAGTGGTGCTCAGCCAATACGTAGCGGCAAGCTATCTCGACCGCCTCCTGGAGCACGGCGGATTCGGGTACCTACTCAAGGAGCGCGTTTCTGATGTTGAAGAATTCGTGCGCACGCTTAACGATGTCGCCCGCGGCGGCACCGTGGTGGACCCAGAGGTGGTCACGGCGCTGCTTTCCGCAAGGCACACTGGTTTAGCCCGGCTCACCGCTCGCGAGCGGGAGGTACTGGGGCTTATGGCCCAAGGATTGAGCAATAAAGACATTGAGGACGCGCTCGTCCTTACCTCCGGAGCAGTAAGCAAGCACGTCTCCAATGTATTTATAAAACTCGGGTTTCGACCCGAGGACTCCAACCGACGGGTGAAGGCCGTATTGACATGGCTGCGGCACACCGAGCGCTAGGAAAGCGCTCAGGCCCTACAAACAAAGGCTGGAATTAGACCTGCCGGTGGGAGTTCAGCACAGCCGCGCGCCACAGCTGGTACTCCTCCGGGTTGTCCTCGCGGTAGTTCTTCACCGCGCGGATGCCGTGCTCCACGGCTTCGACGACTTCGTCGATGTTCTTATCGTCACCGTCGGCAGCGACAAAGATGACCGGTCCGCAGATGGAGCGGATTGGGTCCTGCAGGAAAGCGGAGTTGCCGGTAGCCGCAGCGTTGCGGGCTAAGGAGGCCACCGGGTTCGGGTCGGCGTCGTCAGCCTTCGCGTTCGGGTTAAACAACGCCGCGTAGGTCTGGCCATCATCCTGGAAGGCCACGGAAACGCGATCCTCGGTGGTACCACCGAGGAATTGATTTGCCTGTTCGAGCTCAAACTCGATGATGCGGCGGGACAGATCAGGGTTAACGAGGAATCCAGTGGTCATAACGGTGTGAGCTCCTTGTGTGTGAGCCGGACGATTATCGGTCATCACACTACCGGCACCCTGGGGGTTGCGCATCCGCTAGAGCGCACCCCCAAGTACGCCTCCGCTAGAGCGCGGCCGTGACCGGCGTCCTCAATCTCGACGACACAGAGCGCGGTACGAATCTTCTAGCGCGCAGCGGCGACGAGGGGGACTTCCACCTCAAGCTGCGTATCCGTCCCGCATGCCAGGCCGGAAGGCTCGGCGCCTTCGTGAATGAGCTGGGCGGCCACCGCCGCAATCATCACGCCGTTGTCGGTGCATAGCTTGAAGCGCGGCACACGCAACTCAATGCCCGCAGACTCGCAGCGCTTTGCCGCCAGTGCGCGCAGCCGCGAATTCGCTGCTACTCCGCCGCCGAGCAGCAGCACCTTGGCGCCTGTGTCCTGGCAGGCGCGCACAGCTTTGGCAGTCAGCACATCTGCCACCGCTTCCTGGAAGGAGGCGCAGAGATCCTCAACCTGAACAGTCGAGCCTTCTCGCTCGGCCTTTTCCACGTGGCGCGCCACCGCAGTCTTGAGCCCTGAGAAAGAGAAATTGTGGCGGTTGGGCCCGCGCAGGTCCTCAGCCTTGGACAAACCCCGCGGCAGGTCGATGGTGGGCTTTCCTTGGGCAGCCAGCTTATCGATGATCGGCCCTCCCGGATACCCCAAGCCCAGCAGACGGGAGACTTTGTCGTAGGCTTCGCCGGCGGCGTCGTCAAGCGTGGTGCCCAACTCCTTCATGGGTTTGCCCACGGCCTCAACCTCGAGCAGCTGCGTGTGGCCGCCGGAGACGAGCAGTGCCACCGAATGCGGCAGCTCCTCGCCCTCCAGGTTCGCCACCGCGACGTGACCGCCGAGGTGGTTGACGCCGTAGAAGGGCACGCCCCACGCGGAAGCAAAAGCCTTGGCTGCCGACGCTCCGACGAGGAGCGCGCCGGCTAGGCCCGGGCCCACGGTGGCGGCCACCGCATCTGGCTTCTTGACGCCCGCTTCCTCCAACGCCGCCTTCATCACCTGTGGCATGGCCTCGAGGTGGGCGCGGGAGGCAATCTCCGGAACCACGCCGCCGAAGCGCGCGTGCTGCTCCATGGAGGAGGCGACGACGTCGGCGCGGATCTCCATGTGGCCGTTATCAAACAGCTCGATGATGCCCACGCCGGTTTCGTCGCAGGAGGACTCGATGCCGAGGATTAACATCTTTCACTCTTTCGTGGTCGATACATGGTGTGGGCGTCCGCACCGGAGGGTTGATAGTAATTGCGGCGCAGGCCGTTGATGACAAAATCATAGGCCTCGTAGAGGCGGATGGCCGGATCGTTGCCCACGCGCACTTCGAGGAAGATGGGCGCGTCGTGGGAATCTGCAAGTTCGACGATGGCGTCCATCATCAGCCGCGCGATGCCCTGCCGTTGGGCCGCGGGATCGACGCCGATGGTGCGGATTTCGTACTCCGGCCAGGCAGCGGGGCCCATGCGGCCCACGCCGGCGTAGCCGAGAACTTCCGCGCGGTTGTCGTTGTGGCCCACGCGGTTGACGTTGTGGCCCACGCGGTTGACGCTTGCGTCAACCGCCCAGTACGTGGTGTGGCCCGCCGCGATTTCCTGCTCGAAGGCTCGCGCCGGCCATGGGCTTTCGCCGGGGAAAAGGACCTTCTCTAACTCGGCACAGCGCGGCGCGTCCGCGGACGCTAATGGCCGCAGCCTCATGATGCCGCTGTGTCCTCGATGCCGCCGACCAAGGCAGCCGAGCGCGGCTTGGCCTGTGGTTCCACGGCATCGGGACGGCGAAGGTAGAGCGGGACAAGCGGCTCAGGTTCAGCGGACAGATCGGCGCAGGCAACCAAACCCGCTGCGCGCGGGGTAGCCCACTCACGGGGAAGGTCAGCGATGCCCTCCGGCAAACGCGGGGCAATAGACTCGGGGAACACTAGGCGCACGCTTTCCGGGCTCGCGAGTCCGGCGGCGCTCAGATCAAGGGTTTCCGGCTTCGATACGTTTGGGCCGCTGCGACGCTCCCCATCGGCAAAGGTGGCCCAGTAGACCTCTTTGCGGCGGGCGTCGATGGCCACCAACCACTCCCCCGCGCGGCCGTGCGCGATGGCGTCCAGAGTGCACACACCATGGACCGGCAGGTCAAGGGCCACTCCCAAGGCAGAAGCGGTAGCCATGCCCACACGCAGACCGGTAAACGGCCCGGGCCCCATGCCCACGACGATGGCGGAGAGATCTGGGTAGGTCAGGGAGGCGTCGGCAAGCAGCTCTTCGATAGTAGGGATGAGCTTCTCGTTGTGGGCGCGCGTACCGCTGATAACACGGTCGATGCTCTCCCCGGTGTCGGTGTCAACGATGCCCGTGACCAGATCCGTGGTGGCGGTATCGAGTGCGAGAACCTTCATTAGCCTGCGAGGTGCCAGTCGGTCTCAACGTAGTCAGGGTTGTTCTTCCCCAATTTCTCCACGTATTCCGGGGTATCGCGCATAAACTGCAGCGGCTGTCCCTGCTGGAACGGCAACAGCGGCGGGATATTCTGGCTAGCAGCTTCCGGTGTCTTCAGCTGCTGCAGGAAACCATCACAGAGGTCCACCTTCGCGCGCGGCAGCTTCTCCGCCTTGAATTCGTTGTACTGCGAGACCAGCAGCATGTAGTTCACGTCATCAGGCACAGCCCCATCGACGAAGTCGATATTCAGGTTTCCCGTCTCCACTCCGCGCTCCTTGAGCTGCTCTTCGGTGATACCCGGGCAGACGGCTGCGGCCGCACTCCACTCTGGGCCGTACACATCCTGCGGGATGAACATAGCGAAGTCCAGATTCTTCGGGTAGGCGCTCAGGGACTGAGCAACGGTTGAGGGCTCCTTCGACTCCGCGTCCGCCGTCCGGACCATCGGCAGCACGATGAGCGCGGCAAGGAATACGGCGAAGCCGCCGATAACAACGGTGGTGATGAACTGTCCGATTTTGTTCATAAAAGGGATGTGCTCCTAATTAATAGGGAGTTCAGTACGGGAGATATCCTACGCGACCACCTTGCCGCGAACCTGAACAACCCTTGTGAAGGCCCTGCGCTGAAGCGCCACGCCCAGCATAAAAAATCAGGCACACAGGGTCACACGATCAACAACGCTAGGACCTGACACATGAGGATCTTGCCGATCATCGTCGTGGGATACACGGTGGCATAGCCGCGCTCTGCCAGCTGAGTACCGGTCTGGGGGTTGAGGTAGGCCATGATCGCCGGGTTCGTGGTCATACCCGCGGCGATGCCCATCGACTCATCAAACTTCAGGCGCAGCACCAGCATGGATACCGCGACGATGCCGATGGCGGAGACCAGCGACAGCACCATGCCCACACCGATGTACTTCAGGGAGGTCGGATCCGACAGCGCATCACGGAACTGGCCGCCTGCCGACGTACCCACGCCCGCCAAGAACAAGGTCAAGCCCAGCGTGGAGATTGTCTGCTTGGCGTGGAAAGGAAGCTGCCAGTTAATCGGGCCCGAGCGGCCCAGCGCGCCCAAGATGAGGCCGACGACGATGGGGCCGCCACCGAAGCCGAAGGAGAGCGTCGTGCCGCCCGGCAACGGAATCGGGATAGCGCCGAAGAGCAGACCAATGAAGAGACCGAGGGCAAAGGGGAAGAGATCAACGTTGCCGAGTTTGGCTTCGGAGTCGCCGAGGAAACGGCGGACGTCGTCAAGCCTGCCCGGCGCGGTGATAACGCGCACGCGGTCCGAGTAATGCAGGACGGTTTCCTCGTTCGGTACAACGTCCGAGTCACCGCGGCGCACGCGCGCGATGAGGAAGCCTTCCTTCACAGTGTCCAAATCCTTGAGCTGATAGCCCGCAACACGTGGGCTGGACACGGTCAGGCGGCGGTAGACCAGGCCATCTTCCTCGTGGAGGTTGAGGTGGATCTCCTCACCCAATTGGGAAATCGCGCTATCCAGCGCTGGGGCCGTGCCGTTGAGCAAAAGCTCCATGCCGGCGCGCAGCGGCAGCTCCGGGTAGGCCAGGTTGTGGTTGTGGGGATTGTTGACGTGGCGGGTAGCGATGACGCGCTCGCCAGTCACCTCCTGCAGCTGACCTACCGTTGCGTCAAAGTCGCGGGTCAGGCGCACCGCCCGCCACTCCAGTGGCTCCGCAATCATGCCCTCGGCGCGGGCGTCCTCAACGTGGTTCACACGCAGGACTTTCGCACCGATGGCGGCCACCAGGATGGTTCCGATGATGCAGCCTGGGTAGGCCAAGGAATAGCCCACCACCGGGGTACTGTCACCGCCCAAAGCCTCGACGACCGCGGCCATACCGGGCGTCGAGCTCAGCGAACCTGCAAGGGTGCCCACGCTGATTGCGGGGTCCAGATCAAAGAGGCGCATCGCCAGGGTTGTCAGCCCCGCCAGAATGAAGAAGAAGACGATGACCACCATGGACATCTTCCAGCCGCGCCGGCGGAAATCTTCGAAGAAGCTACGGCCGAAGTTCAGGCCGATGACGTAAACGAAGATGGCCAGGCCAAATTGGTACACGAACGCCGGGACCACGATGTCCGGGTTCGCCGCGGACAAGCCCAAGGCCACGAACATCGCAGCCGCGGCGCCGAGCGAGATGCCGAAGACATTGATCTTGCCCACGGCCAGTCCCACCGCCATGATGAGAAAGAGCGTCAGCAAGGGCTGTTCAGCAAGAAAAGCCAGCACGTTAATTCACCCATTTCCATGTAAATACGCGGACATCATCGTCCGAGTCGCGGTTAATTGTGATAGCGAGGTACGCATCAGACAGGCGCTCCATGAAGCCCCCACCCCACTCGGCAACGACCACGGCGTCCTCTATTTCGGTGTCCAAGTCCAGACTGTCCAGCTCCCCCAACGGATCATCCGAATGATCGAGCAGGCGGTAGGCATCCACGTGCACCAACGTCGGCCCGCCCACGCGGGAAGGGTGCTCGCGCGCGATGACGAAGGTCGGTGAGGTCACCCGCCCCTTCACCTGCATCCCGCGGGCAATGCCCTGCGTAAAGGTGGTTTTCCCGGCGCCTAAGGGGCCGTCGAGGATAACCAGGTCTCCTGCTTCCAGCGCCGCGCCTAGCTCTTCACCAAATGCCTGGGCATCCTCTGGCGTGGCGGCCTCACGGCGTCCTTCGTGTGGAAAATCACTGCGCATCGCTAGCTCCTTCGCGGTATGTACGCTCGGTGCGCCCGGTGGGGCGGCACACCACTTCATAGTTGATGGTCCCGGCTGTCTCGGCCAATTCTGTAGCGCTCATACCGCCGCGCCCGAAGATAACGGCAGTGTCTCCGGCGCGCACGCCGTGAGGGCTCGCGCCGAGGTCGACGACGATCTGGTCCATGCAGACCCGCCCCACCTGCGGGTAGAGCTCGCCGCCAATACCTACCTGCAGCGCCCCCTGAAAGGCGCGCGGTAGGCCATCGGCATAGCCCACGCTGACGGTGGCGAGCTCGCGGTCGCTATCCGCGGTCCAGGTCAGGCCATAACACGTGGACTCCCCCGCCGAAATCGGCTTCACTGCGACGACGGAAGCCTCCCACGTCATGGCGGGTTCCAGCCCATGGTCGCGCCCGGCGACCGGTTCGAGCCCATACAGGGCCACACCGACGCGCACCTGTTCAAAACGCGCCGAGGGGCGAGTCAAGGCCGCGGGCGAGTTAGCCAGGTGGTTCAGCGGACACTCCAGCCCCACCTCACGGGCAAGCGTTAGGGCCTGGCGGAACTCAGATTCCTGATGATCATTGTGCGGGTGCGCCGGCTCATCAGCGCAGGCGAAGTGGGACATAAGGCCGAGGACGGTGATGTCGGGGGCGTCGGCAAGCAGGCGGAAGGTCTCCTCCCACGCATGCTTGTCGACGCCCGATCGGTGCATCCCCGTCTCCACCATCACGAAGACTTCGGTGGGAGTCTCAGCGGCAATGAGTGCTTGGGCGTGCGCCAGCGAAGGGATGCCGATCTGGATACCAGCGGCGAGGGCCGGGGCGATGTCCTCTGTTGGCTCCCACAGCCAAGCAGCGATGGGGAGGGTGTCAATGACCTTCCGCAGTGTGACAGCCTCGGCCAAGGTGGCCACCCCGAAGGCGTCTGCCCCAGCCTTCGCCATGACCGGTGCGCAGCGCTCGATGCCGTGGCCATAGGCATCCGCCTTGACCACGCACATGAGGCGGGCCGGGGCCACCGCCTCCTTCACGCGAGCAACATTGTGGGCAATAGCGTTGAGGTCAACGGTGGTTTTTAACATACCCACCATTGTGCCACTTGAGGGCTCAGCGCTATTCGACGGTCACGGACTTCGCCAGATTGCGCGGCTGGTCCACGTCATAGCCCTTGGCGGTGGCTACACCGCAGGCGAAAATCTGCAACGGAACGGTAGCCAGCAGCGGCTGCATCAGCGTCGGCGCCTGCGGGATGCGGATGATGTGGTTAGCGTAGGCCTCGACTGCCTCGTCGCCCTCTTCCGCGATGACGATGGTGATAGCACCACGGGCGCGGATCTCCTGGATATTGGAGACAACCTTGGCATGCAGGGAATCGCGGCCACGCGGGGAAGGCACGATGACGAAGACCGGCTGCCCTTCCTCGATGAGCGCGATGGGGCCGTGCTTGAGCTCACCGGCGGCGAAGCCCTCCGCATGCAGGTAGGCAATCTCCTTGAGCTTGAGCGCGCCCTCCAGCGCGACAGGGAAGCCGACGTGGCGGCCTAGGAAAAGCACCGACTTGGCGTTCTCCATAGCGTTGGCTAGGTCGTAGACCTGCTGCTCGTTGTCGATGATTGCCTGGACCTTATCCGGCATGCCACGCAGGTCTTCGAGGACCGAGTTGACCTCATCGGAGAACATGTTGCCGCGCAGGCGCGCCAGGTAGAGGCCTAGCAGGTAGGTCGCGGTGATCTGCGCCAGGAAGGCCTTGGTGGAGGCCACGGCGATCTCCGGGCCGGCGTGGGTGTAGAGGGCGGCGTCGGACTCGCGCGGAATGGAGGAACCCTGGGTGTTGCAGATGGCAATCACCTTGGCGCCCTGCTGGCGGGCGTGGCGCACGGCCATGAGGGTATCCATGGTCTCGCCCGACTGGGACAGGGCCACGACCAGGGTCTTCTCGTTGACGATCGGATCGCGGTAGCGGAACTCATGGGCCAGCTCCACCTCGCACGGGATGCGGCACCAGTGCTCGATGGCGTAGCGCGCGACGTGGCCGGCGTAGGCGGCGGTGCCGCAGGCGATGACGATGATCTTGTCGATGGACTTGAGCACCGATTCCTCGATGCGGATCTCATCGAGGATCAGGTTGCCGGTCTCATCGAGGCGGCCCAGCAGGGTATCGCGCACGGCTGCTGGCTGGTCGTGGATTTCCTTCTCCATGAAGGAGTTAAAGCCGCCCTTTTCAGCAGCAGCGGCATCCCACTTGATCTCGAAAGGCTTGCCCTGGGCGGGGTTGCCCTCATAGTCGGTGATTTCGATGTCATCCGCGGTGATGGTCACGACCTGGTCGTTGTCCATCTCCACGGCAGACTTGGTGTAGTCGATGAAGCCGGAGACGTCCGAACCCAGGAAGTTCTCCCCCTCACCCAGGCCGATGACCAGCGGCGAATCGCGGCGCGCAGCCACGATGCGATCCGCCTGCTCGGCGTGAATAGCCAAGAGGGTGAACGCACCTTCCAGACGCTTGCCGGTCAGCTGCATAGCCTTGGTGAGGTCACCGCCGGCTTCGTTGTGGAACACATCTGCCAGAAGGGTGGCGGCTACCTCGGTGTCGGTCTCGGAGACGAAGTTATGTCCCTTGCCCTCCAGCTCGCTTTTAAGCTCAGCAAAGTTCTCGATGATGCCGTTGTGCACGACGGCGAGCTTGCCGCCATCCACCACGTGCGGGTGGGCGTTCAGATCGGTCGGGCCACCGTGAGTAGCCCAGCGGGTGTGGCCGATGCCCAGGACGGAATCCTTCAGTGGACGCGCAGCGATTTCGGCTTCCAGCGCAGCGACCTTTCCGGCCTTCTTGCGCCAGCCGATCTCACCATCGGCGTACATTGCGACGCCTGCTGAGTCATAGCCGCGATACTCCAATCGGCGCAGGCCCTCCAGCACAACGTCTAACGCAAAGTACTCACGGCCATCGGTATTTCGGCCAATGTATCCAACGATTCCACACATGGGAAAAAATTTTACAGCATGATTTATCATGCCGAATCTCAAGGATCGCGTTTAATTCTCCCCCCACTGCCTTATAGTGTCCACCGCTTTACCTACTCTTTGCTCTATTCTGTAAAGCGTGTCTGCGAATTTGAAGAAGCATCTCGGTACGTTGTCCAAGCGCGGCCCGCACCGCGTTCTCGTCGGGGACCTGTCCTATGCAGGGCTGGAAGGCAAGGTCTACACCCCAGCTGAGGGTAAAGGTCTGCCTGCCGTGGCATTTGCCCACGACTGGACGAAAAGCGTTAAGGACTACCACGCCACCCTGCGCCACTTGGCCAGCTGGGGCATCGTAGTGGTTGCTCCCGATACAGAAACAGGCGTCTTTGCCAAGCACCGCAACTTGGCTGCCGACCTCGAATCGGCGTTGCAGATTGCCGCTGGTGTCCGGTTGGGTGCCGGAAAGATTTCGGTGTCCCCCTCCAAACTGGGTGTCTTTGGACACGGCATGGGCGGCGGCGTAGCCACCTTGGCCGCCGTGGATAACCCAAAGGTCCGCGCCGTCGCTGCCCTCTACCCCGCCGATACTTCCCCCTCTGCAGTTCAGGCCGCCCACGCTGTTAAGGCCCGCGGGCTCGTTATCGGCGCAGGCCAGGATGATATCTTCCGCGCCGGTAATCCCGCGAAGCTAGCCAACGCCTGGGGCGGCCCGGTGGCCTACCGTGAGGTTGCTAAGGGCACGCAGTCCGGTTTCAGCGAGGATAAATTCTTCAAGTTGGCGCTTGGTTCCGGCTTCTTCCAAGGATCCGCCGTTGAGACAGCCCGCGGCCTAGTCACCGGCTTCTTGCTGTCCACCCTGGCTGGTGAGTCCAAATATGACGCCTTTGCGGCTGCCGACGCCTCCGCCAAGGGCGTCGAGAGCTTCCTCGGCGAGGACCTCACCAAGCGCGCGGGTTTCTAGCGACGGGAAAGGTTTCGACGAGCTAGCACCGCAAGGCGCACGTGTGCTCCGACTAAAGCAGGACGATCGTTTATTCGTCCTGCTTTAGTCTTTTTAAGCGGGGAACTTCAAGGAGAAGCCAGGCGATAAGGCCAATTCCTGGGAGAAGCAGCTGCGCGGCCGTCCACAGCTTTATGTGGGCCATATCTCTGTCGCATTTAATCTCAATGCCAAGCACGACAAAAGCCACCAAGAGGTACAGCATGGGAAGAACTCCCCACAAGACGTCATAAAGCCAAGGAACTGTCATGTGGTCTTCCCCCAAACCTTGGTTGATACGTGCAGTGGCTACTCACGCCACAGTAACATCCGGGGCTGCTGGCGCACTGAGGAGTTTCCCGGTTTCCGTGTCACCCGCGCCTGAGCACTGATTGCACTTGGCCGCGCGGGCGGCCTCGCCCCTGCCTTTGGCTTTGGCTGTGCGCTCCGCCCCTAGAAGCAGGGTTCCGCCGCTGCGCCTCTGCAGGCGATTGGGCTTGGGCGGCACGCTGCGCAGACTTTTCCAATTCGTCCTGTGCTTTAGCCATGGCTTTCTCAAATTCCAGCAGCCGTGCGGCTGTGCGCTCGCGGAATCCGCGCGCGAACTCATCAAAATCATTGTGCGGCATTACCACTGCCCTGCCTTTCGTGCGTGTACGGAGGAGGTTTCTGAACTTTCTTGCGGGGGCATTTCTGGCGTGGCCTCAGCCCCAGCGGCCGGACCTGGTACTGGCTCAGGTGCAGGTGCTGGCGCCGGGGCTGGCTGCGGCGCCGGTGCCTCCGCTGCCTGCATGTGCGCAAGTTTCTCTGGCGGTGCCTCTGGCTCAGGAACGTTGTTCAGCTCCGGAGGCGGCGGCGTAACACCGTTGTCAGGAGCAGGCTCTGGTGCAGGCGGTGGGCAGGGTTCGGGCTCTGGCTGCGGTTCTGGCTCGGGTACAGGCTCCGGTACGGGCTCCGGCTCCGGCAGATTCTCCACGAAGTCCATAGCTGCCTCAGCCAACAGACCCAGCCCCAGAATGGCAACGCCCACGCCAAGCAGGCCTAAGCTTCCACAGCAGGCTTCTTCAGGCTTGCACTCACCTGCTTCCGCACCGGGTGGCTGCTCTGGCTCTTCGCAATCATCGCTTTCTAACGACTCTTCAGGACACTTGGCCTCCTCAGCCACCGGCTCCTCGTCCTCTGGGCAGTCCACCACCTCCTGCGGCACAGGCTCGATGGGAACGTCAACTCCTGCATCAGCGGGCTTCGTGGTTCCTAGTTCTCGCTGATGCTCACCGCAGTCACAGGTGTGTGCCGCTTTCTCTTCTGTGCAGCGGCACGGTGTGTGCTCCTCTTCTGGTGCCGTTGAAGCGGGCTCAGTCGGCACATGGCTCGGCTCAGTCGGCGGCGCAGGCTGTGGCTTCTCTTCAACCGGTGGGCAGTCTTTTTCAGGCACCGTGGCGGGCTGGGTGGACTCCGGCTTTTCTGGTGGTGCCACCGGTGTTTCTGGTTTCGGCTCTACAGGTTGCTGCGGTGCAGCTGGCGCCGAAGGCTGAGCTGGCTGTGTGGGCTGAGACGGTGTGGACGGGGCCGGAGCTGGTGACGGCTGGGCCGATGCACAAGGTTCAGGCTCAGGTTGCGGGCACTCTTTCCGCTTCTCCTCACAGCCGCATTCGGGCTCTGGCGGGGTTTCCGGCAGCTCCCGCTCGCACACCTCGGTGCAGCGCCGTTCAAACTCGTCATAGCAATTCTCAATGGCGGTATCGCGGTCCCGGCACGTTTGCGTGATGGTGTCATTCGTCTGATCGATAAGCTCCCCACCAATGCGCGATATCACCGGGATGATGACCTTTCCCAGAGGGTGCCGCTGCAACAGCATGGTCAAAATGTTAATCAGTGGAATCACAGCAGAGATAAGCTCTGCCACCGCGGAATCAGAAACATCAACGACGTCTTCGATGGCATCCGAACACTGCTGCGCGGATTCCACCAAATCATCGGCTTCGTCCCTTTCCTTGTCGAAATCGTCTTGCACGCCGCGCAAATGATCCATGATCGCTCCCCCGGCCAGCGATAGAACCGTACCGAGAAGGAATTCCCGCAACCCGTTACCACCGCGCCCTGGGCGGCGAGCACCCATCGCCGACGCAGTGTTCGTAACCAAGTCGCCTGGGTTAATCCCATCGACCGACCCCACCATGTCTCCCAACAAGCCAATGGGCGTGCTGGGCCCGGAATAGCCTCCTCGGCTTGCCGCCTGGAACTGGGACACCGCTTGTGAATAATCACCCAAGAGTGACTTGACCATCGTGGACATCAATTCACCCCTGCTTCCTGGTCACCGAGTTGCCCGGCGAGGCCGCGGTCCACGTCCCCGAAAGCACGCAGTTGTTCGCGCGCGGCATCCGCTGTGGCCGATATGTTCTCTAACCGCCACGCACCGCGTTCATGGAGCCGGTTCAACAGGGCCTGAATCTGTGCGCCGTGCCCGCCGAAATCACGCCCCGCGGAGGATTGGGGAAAATTCGGTCTATCCCCGCGGTGCGCGTCACTTTGGGCACGGGTTTGGTCCACGACGGCGTCGAGAAGCCGCGTGGCTTCATCCTCATCAAAAAATACGTCGGGCATATGTGCCCTCCTTCTCGTCCACAACAAACAGTGATTCCTGCTTTTATTGGACTGAGCAACATCCCCTTTGGTTCCCACACCACCCCACAAAACACGAAACCCCAGGCCAGCAGCCTGGGGTTGTGGTGGAATGAGTAGAGCTACACTGCAGCAACGACGGCCGCAAGCTTGCCTGCGACCTTGCGCGCCTGCTCCTTTTCAGCAGCCTCCACCATGACGCGGAAGAGCTCCTCCGTGCCGGACGGGCGCAGCAGAACACGGCCGGTATCACCGAGCTCCGCCTCGGCAGCAGCGATAGCTTCCTTAACCTCAGGGGCGTTAAGGATGGCGGTCTTGTCGGAAACCGGCACGTTGATAAGCACCTGCGGCAGCACCGTCATCACGGAGGCCAGCTCCTTGAGGGACTTTCCGGACTTGGTCATGCGCGCCATGATGGACAAACCGGTTAGCGTGCCATCACCAGTGGTGCAATCATCCGGCAGCACCACGTGGCCGGACTGCTCACCGCCCAGAGAGAAGTCACCGCGATTGAGCTCTTCCAGCACGTAGCGGTCACCCACGGCGGTTTCCTTGACCTCGATGCCCTGCTCCTGCATGGCCAGCTTCAGGCCCAGGTTCGACATCACGGTGGCCACCAAGGTGTTGAAGCGAAGATCGTTTTCTTCCTTCATACCCACGGCGAGTATCGCCATGATCTGGTCACCGTCAACGACGTTGCCTTCGGCATCCACGGCTAGGCAGCGGTCAGCGTCACCATCGTGCGCTAGGCCCAGATCGGCGCCGTGCTCGACGACGGCCTCCTGGGTCTTCTCAATGTGCGTCGAGCCGCAATCCTCATTGATGTTGAAGGCATTGGGCTTGTTGTGAATGGCAACGACCTCAGCACCCGCAGCCTCATAGGCCTGCGGTGCAACCTTGGAGGCAGCACCATTTGCAGTGTCGACGACCACCTTGATGCCGCTGAGATCCGTGGTAACAACCTCGGCCAAGTGCTTCAGGTAGCGCTCGCGGCCGTCGGGAGCCTCCGAAATAATGCGGCCAATCTTGGTCGCAGTCGGGCCATCTTCAGTGAGATTGTCCATAGCAGCCTGGATGCGGTCTTCCACCTCATCCGGCAACTTCTTGCCGCCCGCGGAGAAGAACTTGATGCCATTGTCTGGCATCGGGTTATGGGAAGCGGAGATCATCACGCCGAGATCTGCCCCAAAGTCATCGGTAAGGAACGCGATTGCCGGGGTAGGCAGCACGCCGACGCGCACGACGTCAACGCCTCGCGATGCCAGACCCGAGGCAATCGCCGCATCCAGCATCTCACCCGACACACGCGGGTCGCGCCCGATAATCGCGAGCGGGCGACGCTCATAAGATTCACGGTCTGAAGTAAGAACTTCCGCTGCCGCCTGGCCCAAGCGCAGCGCGAGAATCGGTGTGAGCTTCTTGTTCGCGAGGCCGCGAACTCCATCGGTTCCAAAAAGTCGAGTCATAGTTGTTCATTATGCCCGCTCCCCGTTGTGTGGCGCAGATCGGTCCACCTTTGGGGCTTGGTTATACCCCGCAACATAGCAGGAAACTCGCCCCACCCCTGCCATACACGGCGAAAGCCGCCACCTCCACGAAAGGGAAGCAGCGGCTTTCGGAAAATGCAGTAAGCGAAGATTAACGCTTGGAGTACTGCGGGGCACGACGTGCCTTGTGCAGACCAGCCTTCTTGCGCTCCACGGCACGAGCATCACGGGTGAGCAGGCCAGCCTTCTTCAGGGCCTGGCGGTCAGCCGGGTTGTAGATGTTCAGTGCGCGGGCGATAGCCAGGCGCAGGGCGCCTGCCTGACCGGTCGGGCCACCACCGTTGACGGTGACCTTGATGTCGAACTGACCCTCGCGCTCGAGGATGGTCAGCGGCAGCAGGATGTCCTGCTGGTGCAGCTTGTTCGGGAAGTACTCGTCAAAGGCGCGGCCGTTGACGGAGATGTTGCCGGAACCAGCAACGAGGCGAACACGAGCGATGGCGCGCTTACGGCGACCAACGGTCTGGATCGGGCCCTCGTGGATAGCCGGGGCAGCGGTCTCAACCTCAGCCTCGGTATCGGATGCCAGGGAATCACCGATGGTGTTGGTGAACTCCTCGGTAGCGGCGGTTGCTGCAGCGATGTCGGCAGCGTCGGCTACATTGTTGTCGATGTTCTGCTCGGTCATTACTGTGCCACCTGCTTAAACTCAAAGGTTTCCGGCTTCTGGCCGGCGTACGGGTGCTCCTCGCCCACGAAAACGTGCAGCTTCTTGATGGAGGCGTTGGAAAGCTTGTTGTGCGGCATCATGCCCTTTACAGCTTCCTCGATAACGCGGACCGGGTTGGCGTCCAGGGACTGACCAAGGGTCATGGACTTCAGGCCGCCCGGGTAACCGGAGTGGCGGTAGCGCATCTCGCGCTCGCGCTTGTTGGAGGAAATGTGGATCTTGTCCGCATTCAGGATGATGATGTGGTCGCCGCAATCAACGTTCGGTGCGTACTGGGGCTTGTGCTTGCCGCGCAGCATGTCAGCCACGGTGGAAGCGAGCTTGCCCAGAACCACGTCGGTAGCGTCGATGACGTACCACTTGCGGGTGATGTCACCGCTCTTCGGGTGGAAAGTAGACAAAATGACTCCTTGAAAGTCTGTCTCGGAACTGCCGGCCATCGCTATGTAAGCCCCTACGCGGTACATACAGCGGCCGGTGGAGACCTGCAGCACGCGCGCACCCAAGTCAACAAGGGTGCGGACACATAGGTGCTTCACTTTAGTACGCAGCGGATCAAAAACCCAAAACGCCGATATCGCCCCTCACCAACGCCTCCATCCCTGCTAATTCGGGGTGGGGGTTCGAGACAGAAACGTTGATGAGAAGCGATACCGGCGCCTTTTGCTGAGTGGGCGGAGGGTGGTGTGGGTCAAGGTGGCGCGTCCAGCCCTTCCATTCTCTGCGCCACTCCCCTAGCCTCCGCGCCTTCCTCCCTCCCGCTCACTGCTCATGGTGGTGAATGGTCAGGCAGAAAGTGTCCGCGCACCCAGCTCAAGACTCACAGTCGGAGTGGTTTAGCCCCAGCTGGCGGCAGCGCGACGGTTGACGTCGCTCATATTGTCATTGCCCTGGGAAACCGTGGTGGAGATGGTCGCTAGCACCGTGTTGAGCTCGGCGGCTGCCTTGTCCCATTTCGCCTGCGCCGCGTTATATGCAGCAGCGGAATCTCCCTCCCACGTCGATACCATCGGCTGCAGGGTGGATTTGAGGTCACCGAGGAGCCCGTTGATGCGGCCCGAGGTGGAGTTGATGTCGGCGGCGGCACCGGCGATGGCGCCAAACTGATACTTGATTCCAGACATTGCGTGTTCCTTATCTTCTGTGTTCGTGCGTGGTTCAGCGTGTGCAGTAGTCAGTGAAAGCAGCTCGTGTTTAGAGGGCCAGGCCCGCGCCGCCAACGTTCTCGAAAGACTGGGCGTTATCAGCCTCGACCGAATCAAAGTTGCGGGCATTGTCCCTGATGTTCTCGCTGATGGCGGTCAGCGCCTCACGCAGCTGCTGCGCGGAGGAGTTGTAGCGCTGCATTAGGTTGTCAAAGGAAACCTGCGCGCGGCCTGCCCAGCTGCCACGGACGGAGTCCACAACACCCTGCAGGCGGGTGAGCTCCCCCTGTACCTCGTCGTTGGTGGAGTCGACGCGGCCAGCGGTGGCCACCATTACGTCGGCTTCTGTGCGGAACGTTTGAGTCATGTCCTTCTCTTTCTGTCTTGTTCCCTACCTTGGGGCGTATCCCTTATTCCTAGGGATTGGTGTGTGTTTCTTCCCCCCGAGAAGCACCCTGTGTCCTTCTCACCCTTATTGGACTGAGCTAGTAGCTCATCGGTTCCCACTAATTTCCAGATTCTTTGAGATTCGCAGAACTTTCCCGCTTAGTCCTTCTTGACCAGCGATTCTGCCGCCATTCGGCAGGCAGCCTTCTGCACTACATTGGGCTCAAACTTGGTGTGGCAGCCCACGGACATCTGATGGCCCTTGTCTTCCCACATCATCCACGTCACCCGGGAGCCGTCGCCGGGATCCTCGGTATACGTCAGCCGTCCAGAGTCCTCTACCGGATCACGGAGGGCAGGATCGGATTCGATCTGCTCTTTAATCTCTGTGAACAACGCGTCGACAGGCACATTGAAAAGCGGATCAGCAGCCAGGAGGATGCGCAGGTTGGGGTCTTCACCGGCAGCGGTGACCAGACCATCCTCCACGCTGGTGCGGAATCCTTGAGGAAGCACCAGGGACATTCCCTCCACGTCGATGGCCTGCTGACCGGGTCGCAGCTGCCTGCTTCCGGTTTCCTCAGCTCCGGCCCCCTCGGCCGGGCCCTCGGGCTGTGCCTCCGTGTCGGGATTCGAGGCGGTGCCCGAAGTCCCGGAGGCGGCAGATGCTCCTTCAGCTGTCTGATCGGGAGTCGACGCTGCCACAGCCGCATCCTTGCGACCCACCGCCCACCACGACACCCCGGCCACCACGAGCACCATGACCGCGATAGCGATGTAGAAAGGATCGATACCTCCCAACAACGCGGACCAGCGGGATTCCGCTGCACGGTGCGAGCGCCCGCGGCGGGCAGGCCGGGACAGCTCGGCAGTCGCCGCGTCCTCATCCCCAAGGTCCTCGTGCTGCGTGCCCACGACCAAACGGGAAGAAGACGGTGCAGCACTAGCCGCAACAGACACGGACGGCGGCAATGGTTCTGGTTCCTGCACGGTCGCACCCGCACCAGCGAGCTGACGGCGCAGAATACTCACGGCTTCGACACTGACCTCCGTTCCGGAGGGATCCGCCACCACATCAACGCTGATATCCGGCCATTCCGCCCCGCAGACCTTTTCGGCTTGGTCGAGGACTGCCTCCAGCGCCCAACCTTCGGTGATTCCAGTGCCGGGCAGGTCATAGCGATAGATCGTCTCTGGGCCTTCATAGATCGTGGCGGCATCGAGCACCGTAATAGCTAGCGTGGTCTCGGGCGCGGTTGTCGGGGTTCGCAGTGCATGCGTCGTGGTCATTGGTTCTCTCCCTTGTTGCTTGTGGTCTGTGGTGAGGTATGTGAACTATCGGCGCTTGGCACATAGACCTGCGCCAAGCCTTGGGATACGCCGCGGACGACCCATTGGCCGCGGCCGGGCGGCAATGCCGTCGGTTTGACGCCGAAGATGGCGCCTTCGTCACGGTCGGCGTCGAGAAGCAGCAGCGCCGGCTGCAAGTCCCGCACCGCCGAGAGGAACTGCCCAAACATCGCGCGCCCAATGCCACCTGCTTTGCGCGCGAACACCAGGTGCAGCCCCACATCGCGGGCGTGCGGGAGGAGCTCCAGCAGAGGTGCTAGCGCTATCTCGCTGACGAGGTCGAGGTCATCGATGACAAGGTAAATATCTGGGCCCTGCCACCAGCTCCGCGCGGCGAGCTGGGCAGGGGTGACGTCGGCGCCAGGGAGGCGCTGCTCTAGGGTGCGCACTGTATCGAGAATGGCTTGGGTGGCCGCGCTTGCCGACGCCCCATAGGCCGCCACCATCTCCTCATCCAGCGTCCCCAAATGCGCGCGGCGCTCATCGATGACCACCAGGCGGGCTTCCTCCCGACTCAGCTGGCTGATTCCGGCGAGAATCACGCTGAGAAAATGCGATTTGCCGGAGCCTTGAGAGCCAATGCACACGAGGTGAGGCTGGACGCCCGGATCCCAGTCGAGGACCTCTAGGTCCGGACCACCAATGCCCCAGGCCACCCCGTCTGATGACGAACCATCTTCCGGCTCAGGCAATTCGGTGAGCACAGTGGGCAACATTTTCAGCGGTGGAACCGGAACAGCATCCGCATGCACGCCACAGATATGAGCGATATCCTGCGGTGAGGTCGCTGCAAAAAGGAGGTTTTCCCCTGCTAAAGTGATCCCTCGCCCAGGTGCTGCCGGCAACTTCTGCTGCGCCTTGCGGTCGATGAGGGAATCCATGGCTTCGCCCAAGCGCAGCTCAAGGCGGGCCGCGATGAGATCCCGAATCGACGGCCGCAAACTGGTCCACCGCGCCGCTGCAATCAAGACGTGAACGCGGGCGGAGGCACCGTCAGCAACCAACTGGGTAATCGGCTCAGCTAAGTCCTCAAAGTCTGCCCCGGAGGTGCCGATGTGGTGCCAGCCGTCCACGATCAAAAAGGTGTGGCGAGGTTCCGGGCGGCGCACGAGGCCGGCGACTTCATCGACGATGCGCCGCACCTTTTCCGGTTCCTCACGTCCGGCTACCCCAGCTACATGAGGCAGACGGTCCAACACCCGCAGCTGCCCGCCTCCTAGGTCGATGACATAAAAGCGCACCTGGTCCGGCGAATGCCACAGGGCCATACCGGAGGCGATGCTGCGCAGCGCCATCGACTTTCCTGACTGCGGTCCGCCGCACAGTGCAAGGTGCCCACCGCCCGTCGTGAAATCCACGAGCAGCGGGTCTTGACGCTGGTGATAAGGACGATCAATAAGCCCCACCTCCGCGCGTAGCCCGCCACCTGCGCTGAGTGAATCCGTGCGCAGAGCGGCAACGCTGGATAGCTCTACCACGGGCGGCAAGGGTGGCAACCAGATTCGCCTCGCTGACTGGCCGCGCTTGGAGGCTTCCTCCCGGGCGGCAGCCACCACTGTGTCCAAGAGTGTGCTCGAAGAATCCACGAGCTCCGTATAGTCCGCGTTCTCCTCCGCCGTACGATGCCCACTAAAAAGCTCCACGCGTGCCGAATGCCGCGTATGTTCGGCCACCTCATCACGCACTACCCGGCGCGTGACCGGGCCAGAAACATAAGAAGCCTGAAAGCGCGTGGGGGCATCGGCATCCGTTTTGAGGTAGCCGGCTCCCGGCTGGGCGGGGAGGTGATAAGCATCGGGCACGCCGAGGACCTGGCGGGATTCCCCGGCGGAGAAAGTCTTCAACCCAATGCGATAAGACAGGTGCGAGTCCAATCCCCGCAAGCGCCCTTCCTCCAAGCGCTGGGAAGCGAGCAGCAGATGCACGTGCAGCGAGCGGCCGAGCCTTCCCACCGCGACGAAGAGTTCAGCGAAGTCCGGGTGCTGCCCCAACAGCTCCGAAAACTCATCCACCACAATGACCAACGCCGACAGCGGCCCGTGCTCCGCCACCGCGGCAGCGGAGGCGTTGAATTCGCCCACGTTGGCAAAATTTCCTGCCTTGCGCAGCAGCTCCTGGCGGCGATTCATCTCGCCGGAGATGGCATCGTACATTCGCTCCACCAGGGTGGATTCTTCTTCCAGGTTGGTAATCACGGCGGAGGTGTGCGGCAGTTCCTCACAGCCCAAGAAGGTGGCGCCACCTTTGAAGTCAACGAGCACAAGATTGAGTTCCTCCGGACTGTGCGTGGCGGCCAGCGCTACGACAAGCGTTCGAAGTAATTCCGATTTTCCGCTGCCTGTGGCACCAATGCATAACCCATGCGGCCCCATCCCGCCCTGCGCGGACTCCTTTAAGTCAAGCATCAAAGCGTGCCCGGACTCGTCGACACCGATGGGCACACACAGCCGCTCAGCAGGGCTGCGCCCCTGCCACATGCCGGAGGCTTGGAGCGCATCTACATCCCGAAAGCCCAGCAACGAGGGCACATCCGCATTGCGGCCATGCCGAGGCGTGGACGCGACATCGCCACCGAAGGGGCGGTGATAGGGCGCGAGGGTGCGGGCAAGGAGGAGGGCCGTGGGGACGTCGACAAGCGCGCAGCTTCCTAGCTCCTCCTCGCCCGCGGCAGTAACCACGGAGAGCGTGCTTTCCGCCCGCAGGTAGATGCCCTCTTCCTCGGCGCGCCGTCCCAGCGGCGAATGGGGTGTCACCCCCACGGCGATAGTGGTTGTGGGGCTATCCCCCGGCGCGTCACTGCGCAGCACACCAACGCTATGCCCTTGTTCCTCCGTCATGACGCAGATGCGAAACTGCGCCTGGTCAGGCTCCCTGGAATGCGGCAGCCACTTCAACCATCCCCATTCCGCACCGTGATACTCAATGCCCACGGTCTCCGGGCCATGCAGCACCGCCAGGTGTAACAGCAGCGCGCGGGCCACCCCAGCGGCGTCTTCACCGGCCAGGCCGACGACGCGAAAGGCCTGCAACTGGATGACCACCGGCATATCCGCGAGGGTTCCCACCGCACGCACGGTCTGGCGCAGGCTCACCGCGCACACCGGGTCGAGGTCTTCCGCCGCACCCGAATCCGGCACATTAATGGGAGTGCACAGGGCCATCGGCCCCGTCCCCACCCGCACTTCCAAGGCATCCGGGGCATCCGCCGTCCGTTCCCACAGCCGCGGGGTGGGAATCAGCGCGCCAAGCTGTTCGGGGTCAGGGTTGCGGTGTTCCTCGTGCGCGCGCTGAGCCGCCCCACGCTCTAGTGCTTCCTCCCGCAGTGCCTTGAGGTGGCGCAAGTAGGTCCGGCGGGTCTCATCCGGATCGTGCCCGCCTGCCTGTGGGTTAAACATCATGGCCATGCTGGCCAGCATCATGAGCGGGAACATGAGGCTCATGGGACTGATCCGTCGTGCATCCCCCGCTCCAAGAACCATGAGCGCCACCATGCCCAGCATGGCCGCGATCATCACCAGCGGCATGAGCAGGCGCACGAGCGGCACCGGTTGTGCGCGGGCTGCCTCCGGCACCGCCTCGGCATCAATGCTGCCCTGCGGCAACGGTGGTGCTGGCTCCCGATAGGCCGCCACCCCAGTGCCAACGACGCGTGTAGGTACGCGCATGTCAAAGTCCTTCCCCCCGAAGTACTCCACCGCCTCCTTAAGCGGTGGACAGCGTGCCACAAGTAAGCCACAATGTGAGGCAATGGGCAAGGGGTTGCCCAGAAAAATTTTTCGGGGGAGGTACTTTCCATGACTCGCGCACTTGCGCATTCCATTCACGTCACCGTCCGCATCCATGCAGGCCAGACCCGCAAAGAAGCAGATGTATCGCTACCGCTTTCTTCCAGCGTCGGGGAGGTGCTGGGAGAATTGCTCGTGCTTGTCGACGTCCCCCCGGCCCCCATCCTCTGGCGCGCCACCACCGCGGCGGGCAAAACCATATCGATGACCACGCCACTCGACCGCACCAGTTTGGAAGACGGCTCCGTCCTGGTGCTCAGCCCAGATGCGCCGACACCAGCGCCCATCGTGCGGGATGCCGCGGAGGCACTCGCTGCCGAGGCCTCGACCACGCAGCTGTCTGGTCTAGCCGGGGTCTGGGGCGTGGCAGGGCTTATCGCCGTCGGCGCCTTGCTCGCCGCCGCCCTATCTCCCTCGATTGGCTGCGCCGCCGCTGCACTCCTCGGCCTCGTGCTCGCGGCGTGGACCCGGCGCGGTTCTCTGCTTGCAACCGCCCACGTTGCTGCTGGTCTGGCGGGGGCGCTGTCCACTGGTTCACCTGTCGCTACTGGCCCAGCCGGAACCGTGATTCCGGCCGCACCACTCGTGGGTGCTGCGGCGGCCGTGGGCGCTGTGGCGGTGCTCTCCCACGTGGTGCGTATTGGCGGATTAGGTGCTCGGGCAAGTGCCGCCACGTGGTGCCTGCTCGCGCTCGTCGGTGTGCTTGGCCCCGGCCCGTTGCTTGCCTCCACTGTGGTCTTGCTCGCGGCCTCTCCCCTGCTGACCACGCGGCTTGCTGGCCTCCGAGTGCCGCAACTGCCCACCGCCGGGCAGGACTTGAGCATCTCGGATGAGGCTCCCACGGATAACTCACTCAAAGCCCGGCGCGCCGGGCAGGCCTACGAAGGTATAGCGGTGGGCTGCACGCTGGCGGGCATTCCTTCCCTCTTTCTCGTCGCGCTCAACGCTCACGCGGACGCAACCGTGGTTGCGTCCCAGGCATTATGCGTGAGCATCGCCGGAGCAGTCATCGTGCATGCGGCACGCCATGCCCGGCCCATTGCGGCGTGGGCACTGGGTATCTATGGCCTGGCCGCGGCTAGTGCCGCGGTAGCGGTACCTCTGCGCGAGTGGCTGCTGCTTAGTGCCCCGACTATGGGAACGTGGGTGCTCAGCGTGATCGCGGGTCTCATCGTGGTGACCATGCTTTCAGTACCGGTGTGGGCAGGCAAACTACAGCAGATTGAGCCAACTACCATCGTGTGGTTCGAGCGGGCCGAAGCACTCGCACTCGCCGCGTGCCTGCCACTCGCCGCACACCTAGCGGGGCTCTTCGAGTTCATTCGGGGGTTGGGCGCATGACAGCTCTAAGCAGAATCAGCGCTGCCAGCACAGCCCTTGGCGCCGTCCTGGCTTGGGGTTCCTGCGTGTTGCCCGGGCCGGTAGCTGCTGCCCGCGAACCGGATACCGCCTGTGCAGTAGCCACGCGGGCTCCAGCAGGACCACAGCCTTCGGCGCAGTACTCGGAGTATCGTGCGCGACTGCATTCCTTTGCCACGGGTGCCGGGGTGAAGGTCGCGGTCATCGACACTGGGGTGGCCGCCCACCCACAGCTGCACGTATCACCAGGAGCGGACTTCGTAACCCCGGAGGAACCAGACCCGCTGCGAGATTGTGACCTGCACGGAACGGTGGTGGCCGGCGTCATCGCAGGTAAGGAACTCGGCATGGCTCCGGATGCGGAAATCTACTCCATCCGGCAGACCAGTTCGCATTACCGGGCTCCAGCAGCAGAGAGCAGTGAAGCGGAACGAGCTGGCTCCGGCACACTGGCCAGCCTGGCTGCCGCCATCGAGGATGCTGTTAACGCAGACGCAAAGGTCATCAACGTCTCCGTGGTCTCCTGCGTTCCGCAGGATGCCGCGGCAAGGGTGGACCGCGCTGGTGTGGATGCGGCGCTTCGCCGTGCAGAAGAGGCTGGGGCGGTGGTCGTGGCGGCGTCGGGAAACGCCACGGCTGGCGGCTGCGAAAAGGATGACGTGGTCTTTCCCGCGGAAGCCGAAACCGTCCTCGCGGTCGGCGCCTTAGCTACGCCGCATGAACTCGCGGAGTACTCCATCGCCGCGCCCCTCAGCGCGGAAGGAAGCGTCCCTCTTGCGCTTGAACCCGGCGGCGGCTGGGCCACGGGAAAAGGCGACGCTACCTTTCAAGGCACTTCCTTTGCTGCGCCGCTGGTCAGCGGTACTCTCGCTTTGCTGGTGCAGCGATACCCCGGGGACTCCCCGGCACAGCTGCGCCAGCGCATTATTGATTCGGCCGAACCCGGGCACGGGGTGGTGGATCCTCTTACTGCGGTAACCTATCGGCCCCCGAGCGATTCCCGTAAGGATCGCTCGATTGCGGTCGCACCAGCGGCGGCATCGAAAGACACGTCCTGGCCACAGGTGCGTTTGCTCCTCGGGGCCTTAGGCTTGCTCATCCTCGTGGCGGTTTTCAGTGCTCAGCCTTTAAGGCCTCCGCGCGGCTTAAGGTAGAGCCTTCCGGCAACAGGCGCAGGATCTCCCACGGCACCTGCTCCGGTTCCTCCACGCCCAGCGCGCTCAGCTCCGCGGCACCAGCCAGCTCGTGGCGTCTGCCAGTGGCGGACACCACGTGATAACCGTGCCCGCTATCCACGCCCACGCCAGCTTGGAGTCCGGCGAAACGGTGCGCGGGCGAATCTCCCGGTAGGTCCACCGTGGCCGCCACCGGCCGCAGCATGCCAGCACCCTGTTCGTGTGTCGCACACAACCAGCCTTGCTCAGGAGACAGGAAGTCCACGCGGGTGGTGGGCAGGTTGAAGGTCGGTGGGACATCGCCCAGCGCGGCCACCTCTTGCGCCTGTGCGGGCAGGCGCTGAGCACCCACGCCGACGAGCATCTCCGCCTGGGTGGGGGTGATGGAGAAAACACCGTGCTCCGTGCGCGCCCACAACTGCTCGCCGGTGTCGAGGATCTCAGGCGGCGCGGCTGGAAAGCTCAGCGGCTCCAGCTCTGTGAAGGCGTTGAGCAATTCCTCGGGCATGGTCCACACAGCGGTTTCTGCAGTCATCCCTAACGCGCGGCGCAGAACCCTGCCCTGCGTGCTCGTAGCCTCAGGCAACACGACGCGCCCCTGCCCCGTCAGCAGCCACTGCGTCCCAGCGGATTCCACCACGGCGGCGTGCTCCGCATCGAAGGTAGGAACGGCATGGTGCGCCACCACGGTGACGATGCCGACGTGGCTGCTGGACTGCCAGTTCTCGCCCTGCGTAGATTCTTCCAAACAGGCCGACCAGCCTGACTCCTCCCCCATCGCCGTGCCCAGGAGGTTAGGCGCATCCGCAATTCCCAGCGGTGTGCCCAGGTTCACCTGCTCCAGGAAGCTTTCGCCGGCGGCCTGCGCTTCGACCGGTTCGTTGGCGATGAGTCGGGCCGAAGCCAGGTTGGTCACCGGATGATAGGTGCCATTCACTAGCGCTAAGAGCTGTCCCTCAGAAGAACGCACCACGGGCGCATCCCCTGGCTGCGGGTCCGGCTGCATCCACGCGATGAGCCCCGATCCGAGACTCAAAAAGGCCACGGCGGCCACCCCGCCAAGCAAGGCGCGACGCCGTCGCTTTAGCGGATCATGAATCATGCGGATATCCCCGAAGACCAAGCCGTGCTCGAGGCGACGCAGTAGAAACTTGTGCCCGGATACTTGGGCCTTGGTAGTAGGCAACGCGCGTGCCATGAGAATCCTCCCCGAATCAGTGCGCCACCCTCCCACGGCGCAGTGAGTTCTAGATTAACCCAACTCGGTATCCTCTGCAGCGCGACGGCTGCGGGTCATCTCCGCGCGCGCGGCTAACTGTTCCGCATCGGGATAGTCCACGCCGACGAGGCTCAAACCCGCTGCCGGGGCGAGGGGAATCTGGGAAGACCTGCTGGTCTCTTTGAGCATCTGGTCTGCGAAATCCACGTCACGGGAGCCTTCGCCCACCCGCAGGCAGCAGCCTACGAGACAGCGCACCATGGACCAGCAAAAAGCATCGGCGCTCACGTGCGCCTCATAAAGCTGGGGCTCGGCCGGCGTGGAGACATCCTTCCACTCAAAGGCCAGCAGCTCGCGAATGGTGGTTGCGTGCGGCTTGGCTTTGCAGAAGGCCACGAAATCGTTGAGGCCCACCAGCCTGTCGGCGGCTGCCTGCATCAGATCCAGGTCCACCGGCTTGAACCAGGTCGCGGTATCGCGCGCGCGGGTCGGCAGTGCCCCGCGCGGATGCGTCGTAATGCGGTAGACATAGTGGCGGCATAGCGCCGAAAAGCGCGCATCAAAATCGGGCGATACTTCGGTGCAGGCGTGTACACGGACGTCGACGGGCAGCAGCTTGGCCAGGCGCCTGACCAGTTTGGCAGGGTCACCATCGATGCTCCGTTGGCTCAGCGCCTCACGGGTGGTGTCGAAGTGAGCCACCTGACCGCTGGCATGAACGCCCGCGTCGGTGCGCCCGGCCACGGTGAGCTCCACGGGGTGGCGCAGCACCATGCTCAGCTTCTCCTCCACGGTCTGCTGCACCGTGCGAAGCCCACCTTTCTGCCGAGCCCAACCATGGAAGTCGGTGCCGTCATAGGCCAAGTCCAGTCGCAGGCGAACGCTTTCACTCATGGGGGTTGATGATACCGTGCGCCCGAAGCGCCGTGCAGACTGCGTCGGTGGCCCGTTTTAACAAATAGTGGCCTAAAAACTGCAATTTTTGGACCCTTATTTGTTAAAACGGTACTTCATCCAGAGCACCTGCGCCGGGGCCCGTAAAAGACGACAAAGGCCCGCGTCCCACCACAGTGGTGAGCGCGGGCCCTATAAGACCTAAAGAAGAATTACTTCTCCTCGGTGGTCTCCTCTGCCTCAGTCTCGTCAGCCTTAGCGGACTCAGCCTCAGCCTCTTCAGCCTTAGCTTCCTCGGCCTGCTTGGAGGCAGCAGCGCGGGTAGCGCGGTTTGCCTCGGAGGTCACGGTCTCCTCGAGAACGAGGGAGATCTGGGACATCGGGGCGTTGTCGCCGGAGCGGTTCTCCAGCTTGATGATGCGGGTGTAGCCACCCTCACGGTTCTCGAACTTCGGTGCCAGCTCATCAAAGAGGTAAGCAACGACATCCTTGTGCGGGATGAGCTTGAGAACTGCGCGACGGTCAGCAACGGTGCCGGCCTTCGCCTTGGTGATGATCTTCTCGATGTACGGACGAAGAACCTTCGCCTTGGCATCGGTGGTCTTGATTGCGCCGTGCTCGATCAGGCTCGCAGCCATGTTGCTCAGCAGGTGCTTCTGCTGGCTGGCGGAGCCGCCGAGACGCGGACCCTTCTTGGGGGTAGGCATGATGTACTCCTCGTGTGCGGATTAATTGAGCGCGCGACGGGGCGCAAAAGTCGCGCCGTCACGATTCAGTGGAATTCTTTACTCGGAATCGTCGGAAGCCGGGTCCTTGAAGTCACCGGTTTCTGCGTCGTAGCCTTCCAGCTGGGTCGGGTCGAAGTCCTCGGGAGTGTCCTTGAGGGCCAGGCCCAGATTAGCCAGCTTGATCTTTACCTCGTTTATCGACTTCTGACCGAAGTTGCGGATATCCAGCAGGTCCGACTCGGTGCACTCAGCGAGCTCACCAACGGTGTGGATCTCCTGACGCTTCAGGCAGTTGTAGGAGCGGACGGAGAAGTTCAGATCCTCGATCGGCATGCTGTAGGCGGCGATGTACTCCGTCTCCTGCGGGGACGGGCCAATCTCGATGCCCTCAGCAGCGGTGTTCAGCTCGCGAGCCAGGCCGAAGAGCTCGACCAGAGTGCCGCCGGCGGAAGCCAGGGCGTCGCGTGCGGAAATCGAGTTCTTGGTCTCGACGTCGATGATCAGCTTGTCAAAGTCAGTGCGCTGCTCAACACGAGTAGCTTCGACCTTGTAAGAGACCTTCAGCACCGGGGAGTAAATCTGGTCAACCGGAATGCGGCCGATTTCTCCCGAGGTAGCAGCAGCCGGGACGTAGCCACGGCCGCGCTCGACGACGAGTTCCATCTCCAGCTTGGCGGACTCATTCAGCGATGCAATGTGCAGATCCGAGTTGTGGATCTCCACGCCAGCCGGCGGCTGGATATCGCCTGCAGTGACCTCACCCGGGCCTTCCTTGCTCAGGTACATCACAACCGGCTCGTCGGAGTCGGAGGACAGAACCAAGCCCTTGACGTTCAGGATGATCTCGGAAACGTCTTCCTTCACACCGTTGATGGTGGTGAACTCGTGGAGCACACCGTCAATCTTGATGGAGGTTACTGCCGCGCCCGGGATGGACGAAAGCAGCGTGCGACGAAGCGAGTTGCCAAGGGTGTAACCGAAGCCCGGCTCGAGCGGCTCGATGACGAACTTAGAGCGGGACGAGTCGATGAATTCCTCGGTGAGCTGAGGACGCTGGGAAATAAGCATGGAGTTTCTCCTTGTCGGCGCCCGCTATATGACGCCGGTAGAAGGGGTAAAGATGAAAGTGTCGAAGGATTACTTCGAGTAAAGCTCGACGATGAGCTGCTCCTGCAGCGGGACGTCGATCTGAGCGCGCTCGGGCAGCTGGTGCACGAGGATGCGCAGGGTGTCCGGAACGACCTGCAGCCACGCCGGAACGTTGGCGTCGACCAGGCGGTCCTGAGCCTCTTCGAACCATTCCATCTTCTGGGAACGCTCACGAACATCAATGATGTCGTACTGCGTAACGCGGAAGGAAGGAACGTTGATCTTCTTGCCGTTCACGGTGAAGTGACCGTGAGAGACAAGCTGGCGAGCCTGGCGGCGGGTGTTGGCCAGACCGGCGCGGTAGATCACGTTGTCGAGACGGGACTCGAGCAGAACGACGAGGTTGTCACCGGTCTTGCCCGGGAGACGGTTAGCCTCGGCGTAGTAGCGGCGGAACTGACGCTCCAGCACACCGTAGGTGTACTTCGCCTTCTGCTTCTCCTGGAGCTGCAGCAGGTACTCAGATTCCTTGATGCGGTTGCGGCCAGCCTGTCCCGGAGGGTACGGGCGACGCTCAAATGCCATGTCGCCGCCGACCAGGTCGACGCGCAGACGGCGGGATACGCGGGTAGCGGGGCCAGTATAACGAGCCATTTTCTTACCTCTTCCTTTCCCTTAAACCTTGCGGCGCTTGGTCGGACGGCAGCCGTTGTGCGGCTGTGGGGTGGCATCCGTGATCGAGGAAACCTCGAGGCCTGCAGCCTGCAGGGAACGGATGGCGGTCTCGCGGCCGGAGCCCGGACCCTTGACGAAAACGTCAACCTTCTTCATACCGTGGTCCATGGCCTTGCGGGCCGCGTTCTCTGCAGCCATCTGCGCAGCGAACGGGGTGGACTTACGGGAACCCTTGAAGCCGACGTGGCCGGAGGATGCCCAGGAGATGACAGCACCGTGCGGGTCCGTGATGGACACGATGGTGTTGTTGAAGGTGGACTTGATGTATGCGTGGCCAGCGGCCACGTTCTTCTTTACGACGCGACGACCACCACGGCGCGCGCCGGAACGAGTCTTGGGTGGCATATTTTACTTCTTCTTTCCTGCGATCGTCTTCTTCGGGCCCTTGCGCGTACGAGCGTTGGTCTTGGTGCGCTGACCACGAACGGGCAGGCCACGACGGTGGCGGATGCCCTGGTAGCAACCGATTTCAATCTTGCGACGGATGTCAGCCTGAACCTGGCGGCGGAGGTCACCCTCTACCTTCCAGGTAGCTTCAATGACGTCACGCAGCGCCGACAGCTGATCGTCGTCGAGGTTGTCGGTGCGCAGGTCGGGAGAAATGCCGGTCTTTTCCAGCAGTTCCTTGGCACGGGAAGGCCCGATGCCGTAGATGTAGGTGAGAGCAACCTCCATACGCTTGTTGCGCGGGAGGTCAACACCAGCTAGACGTGCCATATGGCTAGTCCTTTCGGGTTGTTACGATGGTTTTCTCCTCATCCGTCCCCCGCCACGCATACGCTTCGCCCCGGACCGTGCCGGGGTACTGTGGGCATGCTTAGCAGCGTGGGCTCAGGCCATCGCAGCCTGAGGTGAAAAAGGACGCAGCTAGTGCGTCCCGTGGGTGAGGAGGCTTACAGTCTTTACTTGTAGCGGTAGACGATGCGTCCGCGGGTCAGGTCATAAGGAGACAGCTCCACAACAACGCGGTCCTCCGGGAGGATGCGGATGTAGTGCTGACGCATCTTGCCCGAGATATGGGCGAGTACCTTGTGTCCGTTGTCGAGTTCGACGCGGAACATTGCGTTGGGCAGGGGTTCGACGATGCGACCCTCAACCTCGATTGCGCCTTCCTTAGCCATAACCTCTACTTTTCTGGTGAAGTGCGTGCCACGCTTGGCGACGCCCCCACCTGCATGTTTGATGTCTACTGCCTGGTGCCTCCAGCAACCACTTTGGCCGCATACAGACACCAGCACTAAAGCATACGCTGCGAGAACGGGTTTTCCAAATACAGAAACCTCCCGTCACCACATGGTGCGGGAGGCTGATGCCATGTAGCGGTGACTCGCTCACCGCAACGTCTTAGTAGATGAAGACCTTCGAGCCCATCGGCACATCATTCCAGTAGCGCACCGCATCCTGATGGGTCAGGCGCACGCAGCCATTGGACTGGTATGCCGGGGAACCCTCATGGAAGGCGTGGCCATTGTTGGTGAAGTACATGGCGTAGGGCATCGGGGCGTTGCCGAACTCCCAGGAGATCTCGTCCTTGATCTTGCGGTTGATGTAGAAGGTACCAGCCGGGGTTTCCTCACCCGGCTTGCCGACAGACATGCCCTGAGCGACGTAGGTGACGTTGCCGTTGCCATCCTGCAGCCAGGTACGGCTCCCACCACGATCCACGCAGATGCGTGCATCTGCCGGGCAAGGACCAACGTCGAAGCGCTGTGCCTGACGCTCAGCCTCAGCCTTGCGGGCAGCTTCCTCAGCGGCAGCCTTCTCGCGGGCAATCTGCTCAGCGTGGGCGCGCTCTTCAGCTTCGCGAGCGGCGCGGATCTCAGCATTCTTCTGGTCAATCAGACCCGGGAAGATCAGCTCGATGGCACCATCGATAACTGGGCGGAGGGCGTCAGCCGCCTGCGGGTTAACGCTCTGGAGCGTCTCCAGCATCTGGTTGCGGCTATTCCACGCGTTCTCGCGGGTCTGGCCAGCGAACTCATCAAGCTGGGACTGAACATCGGAAGACAGGGTGTCGATCGAAGGAACCGTCTGTGCGTTAGCGGCCGGAGCCACCGAGAGAGTGGCGGTTACCAGGCCAATTGCGGTGGCGCGACGTAGGGAACGGGCGCCAACTAGGGAGCGAATCTTAGACATGGCAAAAAGTATAAACCTTCCTTAGGCAAAATGCCTACCCAGGACACAGGTTTTAATAACGCTGAGTCAGGATGCGCGGACCATTCTCCGTGGCCGCCACCGTGTGCTCCCAGTGGGCAGATAGTGAACCGTCGAGCGTCACGACAGTCCAATCATCGTCGAGAACTTCATTGTCCTCGGTACCCAGGGTCAGCATCGGCTCAATGGCGAGGACGGAGCCCTCCTGAATAATCGGGCCACGTCCCGCCTTACCTTCATTAGCCAGGTAAGGCTCTTCGTGCATTTCACGGCCAATGCCGTGGCCACCGTAGCCATCGACGATGAATAGCTCCACGCCGAACTTATCCTCGGCGCGATAGGTAGCCTGCTCGAGGGCTGCGGAGACGTCGGTAAGCCGATTGCCGGGAACCATGGCCTTGAGGCCTTCGTGTAGGACCCATTCGGTGGCGTCGCTCAGCGCCTGTGCCTCAGGGCTGAGCTTGCCGACGCCAAACGTCCACGCACTATCCCCCACCCAGCCGTCTAGCGTGGCACCGCAGTCGATGGAGACGAGGTCTCCCTCGGCCAGGAGAAGGTCTTTGTGAGGAATACCATGGACAATCACGTCATTGACGGAGGCGCAAATAGACCCCGGAAAGCCGCCATAGCCCTTGAAGGTGGGCACGGCGCCGGCATCCCGAATGGTGTGCTCGGCTACTTCATCGAGTTCGAGCGTACTCACCCCCACTGCCGCAGCGGCCCGCACGGCTTGCAGAGCGCGGCCGACAACTTCTCCGGCCGCCTGCATGGCGTCGAGCTCGCCCGGCGTGCGGGCGGGAATGGTCTTGGTGCGTCGTCGAAAAGCCATGGCGAGGTTGGCAGATTACTTGCCCATAGCCTGAAGGGTGCGCTCGTTGATCTCCTCAACGCTTCCTTCAGCCTTAATGGAGATGATGGCATCGCCGTAGTGCTCGATGAGCGGGAAGGTCTCCTCGCGGTAGACACCTAGGCGGGTGCGAATGGTTTCCTCTGTGTCGTCCGCGCGGCCGCGAGCAAGCATGCGCTCGACCACGACGTCCTCGGATACCTCAAAGTTCAGGACGCCATCGAGCTTCAGACCCTTGTCGGCGAGTAGCTTCTCCAGGATGTCGGCCTGCTCCACGGTGCGCGGGAAGCCGTCGAGAAGGAAGCCGTCCTTGGCGTCATCCTGGTTGAGGCGGTCCTCCACCATGCGAGCCGTGACGTCGGTCGGCACCAGCTTGCCGGCATCAATGTAGGACTTGGCCTCTACGCCGAGCGGGGTGCCCTCACCAATGTTGGCGCGGAAGAGGTCACCGGTGGAGATGTGCGGAACGCCGAGCTTCTCGCTGAGGAGAGCGGCTTGGGTGCCCTTGCCGGCACCGGGAGGGCCAAGGAGTACGTAACGCATTACTTAAGCAGTCCTTCGTAGTTGGATTGTAGGAGCTGGGACTCGATTTGCTTGACCGTGGTCAGGGCCACCGAGACCATAATGAGGATGGCGGTACCACCGAAAGCGGAGGTACCAGCGGCACCAGCGCTGCCGATTCCAAGATCCAGGAGGATATTCGGCAAGACGGCGATAACCGCGAGGTAGATCGAGCCGACGAACAACAGACGGTTCATGACAAAGCCTAGGTACTCGGCGGTCGGTCGGCCCGGGCGAATGCCCGGGATAAATCCACCATACTTCTTCATGTTCTCAGCCTGCTCGGCCGGGTCATATTGAACCGAAACGTAGAAGTAGGAGAAGAAGATGGTGAGCACGAAGTACAGGACGATGTACTGCCAGGAGCTCGGCGACTGCAAGTGCGCGATGACATTGCGCTGCCACCAGTTATCAGACACGCCCGCGGAACCGGAGTTAACGATCTGGGTGATGAGCACCGGCATGTAGATCAGCGAGGAAGCGAAAATGACCGGGATAACGCCGGCCTGGTTGACCTTAAGCGGCAGGTAGGTGGAGGAACCACCGTACTGGCGGCGGCCCACCATGCGCTTGGCGTATTGCACCGGAATCCGGCGCTGGCCCTGCTCGATGAAGGTAATGCCCACGACGAGGAAGATGAGCCCGGCAAGAACCATGGCGAAGACCAGGCCGCCATTGTTCTGGAGGATGTTAACGCCGTCGGTAGGAAGGCGGGTAGCAATACCGGCGAAAATCATCAGCGACATACCGTTGCCGATGCCCTTCTCAGTAATCAGCTCACCCATCCACATCACAAGGATGGCGCCGGAGGTCATGGTGATAACGAGCACGATGAGGGTGAAGAAGTTGCGGTCCTCCGCCAGGACGCGCACACCTTGTCCTAGAAGCTGCTCGCGGTCCGCCAGAGCCACGATGCCCGAAGACTGCAGCAGCGCCAACGCCAGGGTGAGGTAGCGCGTGTACTGCGTCATTTTGGCCTGACCGGACTGTCCCTCCTTCTTCAACTGCTCGAAGTGGGGAATGACCACGGTCAGCAGCTGCACGATAATCGACGCCGTAATGTACGGCATGATGCCGATGGCGAAGATGGACAGCTGCAGGAGCGCACCACCGGAGAACAGGTTGATCACCGAATAGAGGTTGCCTGCTTCCTCCGTGAGGTCACGAAGCCGGCCGGCGATGGTGGCGTAATCAACGCCCGGCGACGGGATCTGTGCGCCAACGCGGTAGAGGATAATCAACACGAGCGTGAAGATGATCTTCTTACGCAGGTCGGCATCTTTGAAAGCCTGCAGAATGGCGGACACTACTAAATCCTCCTGGCCTACCGCGCTTGCTATGCGGTTCGAATTCGCCGCGCACGGGGGTGGATCTCATCTGTTCCCAAACTTTAAGAGTCTTTTTAAGGTCTCTCATAGGAACGGTTGAACACTTTTGACCCCATCACCCTACCAGCCTCGGCCTCATTCGCCACATTGAGCCCGCCCATGCCACGCCGCTGGGCTCCCTATGGTTTTCCCCCTTAGCGCCTTCTACAGATCGGGCCTACCATGGACCCCGTTGCTTTAAGGCAATGTCCTTACAAGATTTTTACGTCTTTTCGACCTTTCCGGCGACGCCTGGAGTGTCTCGGAGTATGGCCGTTCTTGATCTGCCAGACACTGAACCGAAAGAAGTATGTAATTTTATGAGTAAGCGATTCACCCCAATGACCGTGGCTGAGATCATCGATACCTTCGTTCCCAGCCCCAACCCCTTCCGCTGGGAGGCATTCGACGGTTCCTCTACCGGCCCGGCCGATGCGCAGTTCACCGTCAGGATTAACAACCTCCAGGGCTTGGCCTATATCGCTACTCACCCAGGGGACGTCGGGTTCGCCCGCGCCTATGTCACCGACGGCATCACGGTCGAAGGCGAACACCCAGCGCATCCCTATGGCATCTTCGACGCCTTGCATGCGATGTATGACAAGTTCTCCCGCCCGGACGCCAAGGCACTGGCCCGGGTAGCCCGCTCCTTAGCCTCGCTGGGTGCCTTCCAAATCCAGCCGGTCCCAGAGGTTGAGCGCGCTTCCTGGCTGCGCCGCAAGCTGCACGAAGGCCTGTCCAAGCATTCCAAGGAGCGCGATGCAGACGTCATCTCCGATCACTACGACGTGGGCAATGACTTCTACGAACTCTTCCTCGGCGATTCGATGACATATACCTGCGCCTACTACCCCTCCCCCGACGCCATGCTGGATGAGGCTCAGGAAAACAAGTACCGGCTCATCTTCGACAAGCTGCGCCTCAAGGAGGGCGACCGCCACCTGGACGTCGGCTGTGGCTGGGGCGGGATGGTGCGCTACGCCGCTAAGCGCGGCGTGAAGTCAGTCGGTGTGACCTTGTCCAAGGAACAGGCTGAATGGGGCCAAGCCAAGATTAAGGAGGAGGGCCTCGAGGACCTGGCGGAAATCCGCTTCCTGGATTACCGCGACGTCACCGAGGCAGGCTTCGATGCCATCTCCGCCATCGGGCTGCTCGAGCATATCGGTGTCAAGAACTATCCCAGCTTCTTCAGCTTCCTCCACGGAAAGCTCAAGCCAGGTGGTGTGATGCTCAACCACTGCATCACCTACCCGGATAACCATAAAACGCCGAAGGGTGGGTTCATCGACCGCTATATCTTCCCCGACGGCGAGCTCTCCGGCTCCGGCACCATCACCAAGTGCATGCAGGATGTCGGATTCGAAGTTGTCCACACGGAATCCCTCCGCTTCGACTACATGCGCACGCTGCATGATTGGTGCGAGAACCTCAAGGAGAATTGGGAGGAAGCCTGCTCGCTGGTGGGTCTGCCCACCGCGCGCCTGTGGGCCATCTACATGGCCGGCTCCGAGTGGGGCTTTGAGCACAACATCATCAACCTGTACCACTTCGTGGGCGTCAAACTGGGCGAAGCCGGCTCCCGCGCCGGCGTGCCAGAGCGCCGCTGGTGGGAAGATTCGCGCTTCTAAAGACTTAAGGGAGTTTTATGTTGACCGATCTCATCCGTAATCACCGCAGCGTTGACGCAGTAGAGATTCCGCCGGTGGGCTGGAAGGCGCACCGGGAGGGCGTCGATAAGCTCCTGCGTAGCTTCCACGCGGTGCCGAAGGATAAGCGTGTGCGTTTGGCCAAGAAAACCTCGAACCTCTTCCGCGGGCGCAGCGGTGAGCAAGCCGGGCTGGACGTCTCCGGTCTGGATGGGGTGATTGAGGTCGATCCGATCGCACAGACCGCCGAGGTCCAGGGCATGTGCACCTACGAGGACCTCGTCGACGCCACCCTGCCGCATGGGCTTATGCCCTTTGTGGTGCCGCAGCTCAAGACCATTACCCTGGGCGGCGCCGTGACGGGGATGGGAGTGGAGTCCACGAGCTTCCGCGATGGACTGCCGCATGAATCCGTCCTGGAGATGGACATCCTGACCGGCACGGGGGATATTGTCACGTGCTCGCGCGAGGAGAACGTCGATCTCTTCCGCCTTTTCCCCAACTCCTATGGCTCCTTGGGCTATGCGGTGCGCCTGAAGATTGAGCTGCGCGCGGTCAAACCCTATGTGGAGCTGCGGGAGGTACGCTTTCACGACTTCGAGTCTTTGGCACGCACGCTTGACGACGTCTCCCGCCCCCACACCTATGACGATGTCGAAGTGCACGGCCTGGATGGCGTGGTCTTCTCGCCGGAGGAGTCATACCTCGTCATGGCCCGTTTTACGGATGAGGCGGGGCCGACCTCCGATTACACGCGCGACAAGATCTTCTACCGCAGCCTCCAGCATGCGAACGGCATCCGGCGCGACCGCCTCACGGTGCGCGACTATATCTGGCGCTGGGACACGGACTGGTTCTGGTGTTCGCGCGCTTTCGGGGCGCAGAATCCGCGCGTGCGCAAGGTGTGGCCGCGGCAGCTGCGCCGCAGTTCCTTCTACTGGAAGCTCGTGCGCCTAGACCGCAAATACGAGCTGGAGTACAACTTCATCAAGAAGCCGAAGGGCCTGCCCCGCGCCGAGCGCGTGGTGCAGGACATCGAGGTCACACCGGACAATTTGCCGGAGTTCTTGGATTGGTTTTTCCAAGCCTCCGACATCCAACCAGTGTGGCTGTGCCCGATTCGGCTGCGCGAGGGCGTCGAAGACCTCGTTGACGCGGGCACGCTGGCCGCTGATTCCCCAGCTCCGTGGCCGCTGTACCCCCTGCGCCCGGGCCAGACCTGGATCAACGTGGGCTTTTGGTCAGGCGTGGAGGGCAATCACGTCGACCCCTCTGCTCCAGGCAATGGCGCCTTCAATCGCGTCATCGAGGACAAGGTGAGCGAGCTAGGCGGGCACAAGTCATTATATTCCGAAGCCTTCTATTCGCCTGAGCAATTCGCGGAGCTTTATGGCGGCGACCTGCCGGAGCGCATCAAGGCCGTCACCGATCCGGATGGCCGCTTCCCCGGCCTCTACGAGAAGACGGTCAACGAGGCCTAACGGCGCCGCATAAATTTCATGCCATACGGTTTCTCCCAAAAGGCATTAATACCTTTTGAGAGATGCCTTTTGCGGCACTCTCCACGTAAACCCCCAGGTCAATACATAACACGCAAGCCATAAGGCACCCCTCAAAAGGTACTCATGCCTTCTGCGCCCAGGGCTGCCCCGAAAGCGCCAGAAGCCCTCCCGAAGGCCACCGAAAGGTGGCGCCGCGGGAGGGCTATGGCTCTCACAGAGCCTGTAAGAGAATTACTTGGTTGCGGTGGCGGTGCCGCCAGCAGCCTCGATCTTCTCAACAGCAGACTTGGAGAACTTGTCAGCGGTGACGTTCAACTTAACGTTGATCTCACCGTTGCCCAGAACCTTGACCGGCTGGTTCTTGCGAACCAAGCCAGCAGCAACGATGTCCGCAACGGTGACGTCGCCACCGTTAGCGAAAGCCTCTGCGAGGTCAGCAACGTTGACTACCTGGTACTCAACGTGGTTCGGGTTCTTGAAGCCCTTGAGCTTCGGCAGACGCATGTGGATCGGCATCTGGCCACCCTCGAAAGCAGCTGGTACCTGCTTACGAGCTCCGGTGCCCTTGGTACCGCGACCAGCGGTCTTACCCTTGGATGCCTCACCGCGGCCGACGCGGGTCTTGGGCTTGTTGGATCCTGCGGCCGGGCGCAGGTCGTGGAGCTTGATGATATCAGCCATGGTTTACTCCCCTGCCACTTCTTCGACGGTGACCAGGTGACGCACCTTGTGAACCATACCGCGGATAATCGGGGTGTCCTGCTTCACAACAGAGTGTCCGATGCGCTTGAGACCAAGCGACTCCATGTTTGCGCGGTGGTTCGGCTTGGTGCCCACAAGGCCCTTTACCTGAGTAATCTTCAGAGCCATTGCTTATGCCTCCTGACCTGCGCGCTTGCGCAGCATCTGGGCCGGTGCGACCTCCTCGAGGGACTTGCCACGACGTGCGGCAACTTCCTCAGGGCGAACCAGCTGCTTGAGGCCGTCCACGGTAGCGCGGACGACGTTGAGAGCGTTGTCGGAGCCCAGGGACTTCGACAGAATGTCCTGCACGCCAGCGCACTCAAGCACCGGACGAGCAGCACCGCCGGCGATGACACCGGTACCCGGAGCGGCCGGCTTCATCATCACGATGCCAGCTGCGTCGCGACCCTCAACCGGGTGGGTAATGGTGCCAGCAATCATCGGGACGCGGAAGAAGTTCTTGCGAGCCTCTTCTGCACCCTTCTGGATTGCGGCCGGGACTTCCTTGGCCTTGCCGTAGCCGACGCCCACCATGCCCTGGCCGTCGCCGACGACGACGAGAGCGGTGAAGGACATGTTGCGGCCACCCTTAACGGTCTTAGCGACGCGGTTGATGGTCACAACGCGCTCGATGTACTTATCGCGCTCGTTGTCCTGGTGGTTGCGGCGGTCGTTACGACGGCCGTTGTTGCGACCCTTGCGGTCGTTGTTGTTCTCGGCGGAGCGTCCGCCGTCACGCTGTTCACGGTCCGACATTAGGCGTTCCTTCCGTTGATGTTTCCGTATGCCTTAATCATTAGAACTGCAGACCACCTTCGCGAGCGGCGTCGGCCAGCGCAGCAACGCGGCCGTGGTACTTGTAGCCTGCACGGTCGAAGACGACCTGCTCGATGCCAGCGGCCTTGGCGCGCTCAGCGATGAGCTGGCCTACCTTGGCAGCCTTGGCCTTCTTATCGCCCTCGAGTGCACGCACGTCGGCTTCCATGGAGGAAGCGGCAGCCAGGGTGTGGCCAGCCAGGTCGTCGATGACCTGAACGTGCATGTGGCGGGAGGAGCGGTGAACGACCAGACGCGGCGCCTCAGGGGTGCCGCGGAGGGTCTTACGGATGCGGAAGTGGCGGCGCGCGCGTGCTTCACGACGACGCGAGGAAATGTCCTTGCCAACCGGGGTGCGCTTTGCGTTTTCAGTGTTAGCCATTGCTTACTTACCCGTCTTTCCGACCTTGCGGCGGACCTGCTCGCCGTCGTAGCGAATACCCTTGCCCTTGTAAGGATCGTCCTTACGCAGGCGGCGGATGTACGCGGCGACCTGTCCAACCAGTTGCTTGTCAATACCAGATACGGAGAGCTTGGTTGCGCCATCCACAGCGAAGGTGATGCCCTCCGGAGCCTCGATGAGGATCGGGTGGGAGTAACCCAGAGAGAACTCCAGGTCCTTACCCTTCTGCTGGACACGGTAACCAACACCGAAGATTTCCATCTTCTTGGTGTAGCCCTCGGTCACGCCAACAACGGCGTTGTTGACCAGGGAGCGGGCCAGACCGTGCAGGGCGCGGTTCTTGCGGTCGTCATCCGGACGGGAGACCTTGATCTCGTCATCCTCGACGGCTGCGGTGATCGGCTCCGGTAGCTCAACCTCGAGGGCGCCCTTGGAGCCCTTAACGTTGACGACCTGGCCATTGATGGTGATGTCGACGCCCTTCGGGACGGCGATAGGTGCTAGACCGATACGAGACATGTGTCAATCCTCCCTTACCAGACGTAGGCGAGAACTTCTCCGCCTACACCCTTCTCCTGAGCCTGACGGTCGGTAAGCAGACCCTGAGACGTGGAAATGATAGCCACGCCCAGGCCGCCCAGAACCTGCGGCAGTTCGGTGGACTTTGCGTACACACGCAGACCCGGCTTAGACACGCGACGCAGACCCGAGAGGGAACGCTCACGGTTGTTGTACTTAAGCTCGAGGGACAGCTCGTGGCCCTCGACGGAGTAGTCAGCGATGTAGCCTTCCTGCTTCAAGATCTCAGCGATGTTCGCCTTGAGCTTGGAGGTCGGCATCGACACGACGTCGTGGTGCGCATTAGATGCGTTGCGCACGCGCGACAGCATGTCGGCAATAGGATCAGTCATAGTCATATGAGTGACCTTTAACCTTTCTCGTTGCGGTTCCCACAAAAGCTCACCAAAGCGTTCTCCGTGTGATTTCGGGCTACTCACGCTCCCCGCGGTCAATACCACGAGGCGCTCGCCACCCTTTGATACAGACAACGGTCCGCTATCTACGGCGAGGGGCCTACAACAAAGTAGATGTGTTCAATTCTTCCGGCTTGGCACGTTTCCGCACCTCCTGCACTGTTTTCGCGGAACAGGAGTGGAAAAATGCAAGTCCGTCGGATTACTCTACCCGCTGACATGCAGTTTTCCAAAACGCGTTAGCATAGGAAGCCATGAGCGAAACACCTGATCCGATCCGCACCGCCCATCAGTGGCTGAAGGAGGCTGCCGAGCTGATCGGCGCCTCTCCCGAGGAGGCCACCGCTTTGATCAAAGAACTTCTCGATCTGACCAAAGACGTTGCGCATACCCAGTCCCGGCCCGCCGCTCCCCTAACCGCTTACCTGGTGGGGCTCGCGTCCAAGAACACCGATGAGGCCCGCGCACACATTGCCACCTTGAAGGAGGCCCTCAACCGATGAGCGGGCGCGTCAACGCCACATTCGCTGTGACCAAGGTGCGCCTCGATGAGAACGGCCACGTCACCCAAGTCGATACCCGTGGCGATTCCGTCGCCGGCGAGGAGCCGCTGGAGATCCGCGTCGGCGGGCAAACACTAACGACGACGATGCGCACCCCGGGACACGACGTCGAGCTGGCACATGGTTTCCTCCACTCCGAAGGACACATTGAGAAGGTCAGTGACGTCCGGGGGGCCCGCTACTGCGCCGGCGCCTCGGTGGATGGGCGCAATCCCTATAATCTGCTCGACGTGGAGCTGGCTAACCCCCACGCGCTCACGCTCGCCGATCTGCGTCTGACCACCACCACGTCCGCCTGCGGCGTGTGTGGCACCTCCTCCATCGAGGCACTCATGAAGCAGTCACGCTACGAGATTCCACAGGTGCCGGTGGATCCGGGGGTCGTCGCCAAGCTGCCCGAGGCCCTCAAGCGGGAGCAGAAGCAGTTCCGCAAGACTGGGGGCATCCACGCCGCAGGCGCGTTCACTCTCGACGGCGAACCCGTCGTCGTCCGCGAAGACGTAGGCCGGCACAACGCCGCCGACAAGGTCATCGGCAACCTGCTCATGGAAGGAAAGCTGCCCGCCAGTGACCTCATTCTGGTCATGAGCTCGCGCGCCAGCTTCGAACTCGTCAATAAAGCAGCGATGGCCGGCTTCGGCATGCTTGTCGCGGTCTCCGCAGCCTCCTCCCTAGCCGTCACAACCGCCCGGGAGACGGGCATGGCGCTCGTCGGCTTTGCCCGCGGCGACCGATTCAACCTTTATTCGGGTCAACTTAGTCGCGATACGCTTCCGGGCCGGAGTTAAGCCACGCGTAGACCCCACCCATGAGGAAGCCACCGCCGATGAGGTTTCCCATCCACGCGATGGACCAGTTGGTGAGCACCGCGCCTAGGCTAAAGGCATCGGGCAGCGGGCTAGCACAGAAGACCGTCAGCATCATCAGACAGAAGTTCGCGATGACGTGCTCAAGGCTTAAGCCCACAAAGCACGCGATAATGGGAACGATGACGAAGAATTTGGACACCAGCTCCTTGGCCGACATCGCCCCGATGATCGCCATGTTCACCACGAAGTTGGCAACGACGGCCTCGACGAAAAGACCGCCCGGGGTCTTCTCCAGCTTCCCCGCCGACATCGTGGCGATAAGGTGACCCGGGTCCATGTTTCCCAGCTTCGCGGACACCGACATGGCGGCGGCAAAAATCACTACGCCGACGAGGTTAAACAGCGTGGTCACCACGAGCAACCACAGCGCCTTTCCCCACCCCACCTGCTTCTTCACCGCGCCGTAGACCATGTACATCATGTTGCTGGTGGCCAAATCAGCACCCAAGATGACAATGGCGAACAGGCCGAGCCCGAAAAGCGCAGCGAAAACCAAGGAGCCCAAGCCAGCCGCGTGCTTTTCGACACCCATCCCCACTACGCCAGCGAATGCCGTGCCGATGGCTAGGTACGCGCCCGCCAGGGTAGCTCGCACGGCGAAACGGGCGAGGGATTCGTCGAGAAGCGTGAGCTTCTTCTTCACCGCAACGGCGGCGGCTTCGTTGAGAGACATCCAGTACCTCACTGGCTCGAGAAACGTTAAGGCACCCGATATCGTACTCCGTGTCAGGACGCGCGAAACCCCCGGCCTCCTTGCAGGGAGTACCGGGGGTCGTTCTCTATCTCAAAGAGAAAGTGTCGCCGCTTACTTGAACGGGAAGCCGAGCTCGCGCAGGAGCTTGCGGCCTTCCTCGTCGTTGGTAGCGGAGGTGACGACGGTGATGTCCATACCGCGCGGGCGGTCCACCTTGTCGATGTCGATCTCGTAGAACATGGTCTGCTCGCTGAGGCCGAAGGTGTAGTTGCCGTGGCCGTCGAACTGCTGGTCGGAGAGACCGCGGAAGTCGCGAATACGCGGCAGCGCGATGGTCAGCAGGCGGTCCAGGAACTCCCACATGCGGTCGCCACGCAGGGTAACGCGTGCGCCGATGGGCATGCCCTCGCGGAGCTTGAAGTTAGCGATGGACTTCTTAGCGCGACGCACCTGCGGCTTCTGGCCGGTGATAGCGGTAAGGTCCTCGAGAGCGCCGTTGATCATCTTGGAGTCGCGGGCAGCGTCGCCCACACCCATGTTGACGACAACCTTGGTGACGCCCGGAATCTGCATCACGTTCTCGTACTTGAACTCTTCGTTCAGAGCCTTCTTGATTTCCTCGCGGTAGCGGGTCTTCAGACGCGGAGTGTAGTTCTCGCTCATTTTAGATGTCCTTCCCGTTGCTACGTGCGATGCGGACCTTCTTGCCGTTCTCGTCGAAACGGTAGCCCACGCGGGTCGGGTTGCCCTCGGAGTCAACGATCGCAACGTTGGACACGTGGATCGGAGCTTCCTGGGTAACGATTCCGCCGGACTCGGCGCCACGCTCGGTAGCGGAGTTAGCAACGTGCTTCTTGACGCGGTTAACGCCCTCAACGAGGACCTTGTCACGCTTCGGGTATGCCTCGATGACCTTGCCCTTCGCGCCCTTGTCCGGGCCCGAAATAACGATCACCATATCGCCCTTATGAATCTTCATAAGACTAGATCACCTCCGGTGCGAGAGAAACGATCTTCATGAAGCGCTTGTCACGAAGTTCGCGAGCAACCGGGCCGAAGATGCGGGTACCGCGCGGCTCGTTGTCACCCTTGAGAATAACTGCGGCGTTTTCATCGAATGCGATGTAGGAGCCGTCCGGGCGACGGGTCTCCTTCTTGGCGCGTACGATGACGGCCTTGACGATGTCGCCTTCCTTTACGTTGCCACCCGGGATGGCTTCCTTGACAGTGGCGACGACGATGTCACCAATGCCAGCGAAACGTCGAACGGAGCCGCCGAGAACGCGGATGACGAGGATCTCTCGTGCACCAGAGTTATCGGCGACGCGCAGACGCGATTCTTTCTGAATCACTATGGGTCTCCTGACCTGGATTAACGTGCGTCAAGATTTCCGTCCTTGACACACCTGGTCTACTTGCTTATGTGGCACAGGCTGTGCGACGAACTCGCTGTTCACAGCGGTCGAAGGGTCTCGGTGCGGCGATTCGGAAACGCATCGCGCTGCACCGACCGGCCATATGCAACCCATACATTCAAGCATGCCTAAGACTGTTTCCCCAAATTGCACGCCCCGCTGCTTCCCACAGCCCGGCTGCATGACGGGGCTCCCATGCGGCATACCCCCTCGCTCGCGTCTGCACTCCTAGGCCTTGGAGGCTGATGCGGTGGTTGTCGCATCAGCAGGTTCTGGTTTCGGGTCCACGGTAAGGAATGCATCGCCGAAGGAAATCTCCTCGCCCGTGACGAAGGCCGGCAGGACCGGGCCTGTCTTCTTCGAGTTGGACACGACGACCGGCGTGGTCACCGGGTAGTCGGCGGCCTTGATGGCTGCGATGTCGAACTCGCACAGCAGGTCACCAGCCTTCACCTCATCGCCCTTGGACACGTGCGAGGTGAAGTGCTCACCCTTCAGGTTCACGGTGTCGAAGCCGATGTGCATGAGAATGTCCACGTTGTTGCCGTCAGCATCCTTGCCACGCACGGCATACGCGTGCTTGGAGGGGAAGGTGACGGTAACCTTGCCGTCAATCGGGGATACGAGGCGCCCCTCGGTCGGCTCGACGGCCACACCCGCACCCAGCTTGCCAGCGGCAAACATCGGGTCCGAGACCGACGCCAAGGCGATAGCTTTTCCAGCCAGCGGGGAAGCCACGCGGTAGGCATTCGGGTCAGCGGTGGCGGCAGGAACCGCGCCACCCACGCCGGTTCCGGCAGCACCGACCTCATCGGGGTCGATGGAACCATGCTTGGAAATGAGGTAGCGGCCATAGGCAAAGGCCACGCCGAAAGCGAGGATCAAAGAGGTAAAGGCGCAGACGAAGAACTGCGTGTAATCCTCGGGACGCATGGAGACGAAGCCGATGAAGCCGGCGGCGCCGAGGGCGGTTGCTTTGACGTCGAAAAGCGCAATGAGCGTCGCGGCAATCGCGGAGGCACCCATGCCGATGTAGAAAGGCCAGCGCAGTCGCAGGTTCACACCGAAGATGGCAGGCTCGGTAATACCGAAGAGCGCGGACACACCCGAAGCGCCGGACAGACCCTTGAGCTTCTCAGAACGGGTCAGGAAGTAGACCGCCAGGGCCACGCCACCCTGGGCAATGTTGGCCACGGAAGCGACCGCAAAGATGAAGGAGCCGCCCTCGTTCCACAGCATGGTCTCGATCGGCGGGAAGGATTGGTGCAGGCCCGTGATGACAATCGGCGAGTAGAACAGACCGAAGATGAAGCCGCCCACCGGGCCGGCGAAGGTGTACAGGTCATTAAGACCCGCGCCGAGCATGTCGCCCGCAGTGCGCAGCACCGGCCCCACTGCGATGAAGGTAATAAAGCCCGTCACCAGCAGCGTGAGCAGCGGGGTGAGCAGGAAGTCCACCGTTCCCTTAAGGTGCTTGTGCAGGAATTTCTCAATCGTGGCCAGAATCCACGCGATGACCAGGATGGGCAGGATGGAGCCTTGGTAGCCCGCTTGGGCAACGTCGAGGCCGAAGATATTCCAGTAGGCCATCTCCCCTGCCTCGATGGTCGCGGCCACCTGGTAACCATTGACCAGGTCCGGCATCACCATCGCCATGGCCATGCCGGCGCCGAGGAACTCGTTACCGCCGAAGCGCTTGGTGGCGGTAAAGCCCACCAAGATCGGCAGGAAGGCAAACGGCGCGGAGGCCAAAAGGTTAATGAGCCCAGCAACATCTGCCATGGCCGGGAACATCTCAATAACGGACTGCTCACCAAACAAACCATTGACGGTCAGGACGTTGTTGAGCGCCATGAGCAGACCGCCACCGACCAGAATCGGGATGAGCGGCACGAAGATATCCGCGAGGACCTTCACCGCGCGGGAGAACCAGTTGCCGGAATCGGCGGCAATGTCCTTGAGCTTATCGGTGGAGACCGCGATGTCCTTGGTGGTTATCTTGTTGAGCTGGTCGAAGACGATGTTGACATCGCCCGGACCGACGATGACCTGGAACATGCCCCCGGCCTCAAAAATGCCTTTGAGGTCCGGATCGTTTTCCAGGGCGGCCTTGTCGACCTTCTTGCTGTCTTTGAGCACCATGCGCAGGCGAGTGGCGCAGTGTGCGAGCGCCACGATGTTGTCTTCGCCGCCGATGGCTGAGAGTATTCGCGCCGCGACCTGTGAGTGATCCATTCCGGCGTGCCTCCTAGAAGAGTGAGATGAATTAAATAGCGTCACCTCCCATTAGACACGTTACCCAACACAAAGCCAAGCATTCGGGCATAAATATAGGAAAATTCACACCCTAACGGGCTTCCCAGCCGTGCCAGCGAGCGTCGCTGGCACCAAAAATCGCCGACGCGCCCGCAATCCGCCCATCGCCCGCGAAGACCTCCACGGCACATCCATCCGCGATGAGCTCCACGGAGCCAGCCGGGCAGGGAACGACGCGCTCATCGTCCCCAACTGCCAAACGGAGTTCTCCCCCGCCGTAGGTGACGCGGAAGGCGTCGGCCCCGGAGTCGTCGACAAGCACGTACGTTCCCTCGCCGGCCGTCAGCGTGGCTACCGAACCGAACCCAACGCGTGCTGCCTCCGCCGGCACAGCCGGCAGCGACCACAACGGCGCCTGGCGCAACCAGCCTTCCTCCAGCCACACGCGCCGCGGCAAGGTGAGCGTGTGGACCCAGCCCTGGGCAACCGTCGGGGTGTCATCCTGCGCGGGCAGCCCCATCCACCCCAGCATGATGGCCTCGCCATCCTTTTCCACCAGCTGCGGCGCATAAAACTGGTGGCCATAATCCAGCTCGCTAAAGCCCCGCTCCACGTGGAAGACGGTGCCCTCCAACCGGCCCACGAGGTAACCGCACTGATCGGAGGAGGCGTAGTGCGTGGTGCCGTCAGCAACCACCGGCTCGAGTCCTTGCGGGCAGATGACCAAGACGTCCTTGTCCTCTCCCATCGCGCGGTCCCGGAGCGTGAGAAGGTTGGGGCACTCCCACATGTAGCCGCCCGGCACGAGATCCGGGCTCAGGCCCGGCTGAGCACTCGAGGTATCAAAGGTGATCGTGCCTTCAAAGGACCACTGCGCCAAGTCCGTAGAACGGTAGAGCACGGCGTGCCCGCTTTCGTCTTCTGCTTGGGCGCCGAGCACCATGCGCCAGCCGGCACCATCGCGGGTGATCTGGGGATCGCGGTAGTGCCCCGTGAAGCCCTCCGCGGGGCCATTGATGAGCGGGTTGGCGGGGTCGTGCTCATAGAAACCGCCTTCTGGACCGCCGGCATCGACGGCACGGACGCGATTCTGCGAGGGAATCCGCACGCCATCGCGCTTGAGATTGCCGGTATAAAACAGCCAGACGTCCTCACCGTCGACCACTGCGCCGCCCGAGTAGCAGCCGTGGGCGTCGTGCTCACGGATGGGATACAGCGCGTCCGGGTAGTGCCGCCATGGCTTCGCCTCGCTTAAGGAGGCCACGGCATGACCCCAGCCTGTCTGCTTCGCCGCGTGCGGGAAGTAGGGGTCGTGCTGATAATAAACATGCAGGTTGTTGCCATCGATGAAGACCCCATTCGGGTCATTGAGGCGGCCGGAGGGCGGGGAGAGATGGAAAAGCGGACGGTAGTTCATGCTCTCGATAGTATGGGTTCCATGGACATTATGGTGTGTGGCGAAGGCCTTGTTGACCTCGTTCCGCGCGGACGCGGGCCGCTGGCGGATTTAACACCGGCGTTGGGCGGCGGTCCCTTCAACGTGGCGGTCGCGGCGAGCCGTTTGGGCGCTAGCGTGGGATTTCAGTCGCGGCTCTCGCACGATGCCTTCGGGCAAGCGCTCATGGAGCGTCTGCATAAAGAAGGAGTGGATACCTCGCTCGTGCAGCGGGGTGAGGAACCCACGACGCTAGCGGTCTGCAACATCGGTGAGGACGGATCGGCCACCTATTCCTTCTACACGGAGGGCACGGCGGACCGCCTAATAGAGCCTGTGCTTGTCGACGTCCCCTGGGCCTGTTTCGGCACCGTCTCCCTCGCCCTGGAACCTGGTGCCTCCCGTTATGCCGCGTTGCTGAAGGACCTTGCCGCGAAGGGCACGAAGGTCGCGCTGGACCCTAATATTCGCCCCTTCTTCGCCACCCCGGAGCACCGCGATTTCTTGTTGTCACTGTTGCCACACGTCACGTTGTTGAAGTTGAGCGAGGAAGAAGTGGAATTCCTGGGCGAAGACGCACTGGCCCACGTACCTGTAGTGGTAACCACGCGCGGCGCAGAAGGGCTGAGCGTACGCACGGATTCGGTATCGGCGCAGGTCCCACCGGTTAAGGTCGAGGTGGCAGACACCATTGGCGCCGGTGACACGGTCATGGCCGCGCTGCTGAGCCAGTTGCTAACGCGGGATATCAGCGCATTAAGCGCCGAAGAGTGGCAGGAGATCCTCCACTTCGCGGCGACGGCCGCAGCCATTACGGTGTCCCGCACGGGCGCGCAACCGCCCACGTGTTCTGAAGTGGAGGAGCGCCTATGAACTACCCAGTGCGTGCCAGCGTAGTGCACGGCCTGCTCTTTGTGCTGGTAGCCGTGGCTTTTATCCTGCCGGTGGTCTTCGGTGCCGCAGCGCTTCTACCGGTGCCGCTTGCGGCGTGGGCGTCGGTGGTGCTCGCCGCACTCGCGCTTGTCGACGCCTCCTACCACGCCTTCTCCCCCTCCCAGCGCCCCACCCGCGGTTTACGAGCCCTGTCGGCGGTAGGCAGCGCTGCGCTCATCGCTGGCTGGTTGGTGTGGCTGCGGATTTATAACACCATCGACCTGGTGAGCGCCACGCCCTACCGTATCGGCACGTTCCTTCTCGCGGTAGGCGCGGTGTTGAGCGCATTCTGTCTCGCCATTGCACTCACGCACCGGGGCACACGCTAGACTCTTGGAGGCTTCCGCCCCGGGTTCGCCGCCCGATTCAGAGCACGCGTTCCCTAGAGGACTTCGTCTGGGGTGTAATCCACGTACAGCGCACCCATAGGAACGCTCGTATCGCTTTGCCACCAGCCGCGGTCGGGTTCAAAGGGCAAGGTGACGTGCTTGCCTTCGTAGCCTGCCCACGCGCTTTTCTCGACGAGCCCAATGCAACTCTTGCCGGAAAAGGTCAACGTTTTCCGTGACGGGCTGCCACTCTTATATCCGCTCAAGGTGGTGGGCGCATCCAAGGCCAAGAACCAGACCTCTGTCGAGGCGTAATCGGACACGACAATGCCTGGCACGCCACCATCGAGGTCGCCTGCTTTGACCTTGTGCACAGTGCCTGACACCGTGGTGGGAGCATCGGCAGGATTGCCCTCACTGGCAATGCGATCCTTCCGGTACTCGCACTTTTCGATGCCACTGGTGACGGAGGTGTCCGCCTCGGCATTGTTTCCATCGTTGGGTGCAGGTGTCTTCGTGACCTCGGCGGTGCCAGAATTACCGGCACCAGGCGAGTAGCCCGCCGGAAGCGTCGGTTTGGGTCCGGCAGCTTCGGTGCTGGGCTGGGGCTGCGCCTCCGACTCCGGTTTAGCTTGCGTAGGTGAAACGTCCGCGGCGGAGTCCATAGCCGGGGCGTCGGCAGCAACGGGGGCCGGCTCCTCTGCGGCGCAACCGACGAGGGCCGCTACGGAGGAAGCGCAGACAAGGGTAAGCAGAGAGCGAGAGAACGCGGACATACGGCGTTAAACCTTTCAGGAGATGAACGGCCTAACCCTAGCACGTTCCTGCAGCGCAGCCGGATAAAATCGGAGAGCATTCCCCTAGCCAGCCTGTGCTGTGTTGCGCCGATTCAGCCCGATAGGGGGCATAAAAAAGACCCCCACGGTGAACGTGGGGGTCATTGATATCGAAGAGGGCTAGATATTACTTAGCCTTCTCCACGATCTCGACGAGACGGAAGTGCTTGTCCTTGGACAGCGGGCGAGTCTCGGCGATGAGAACGCGGTCGCCGATGCCGGCGGTCTCGTTCTCGTCGTGCGCCTTAACCTTCTTGTTAGTGCGCATAATCTTGCCGTAGAGGGCGTGCTGCTTGCGGTCCTCGAGCTCGACAACGATGGTCTTATTCATCTTGTCGGAGACAACGATGCCGGTGCGGGTCTTGCGAGCGCCCTTTTCCTTCTTAGTGTTCACGTTTGCCTCACTCATGATTAAGCCTCAGCTCCCGGAGCAACGGACAGTCCCAGCTCACGCTCGCGCAGAACGGTGTAGATGCGGGCGATGTCGCGCTTAACCGTGCCGATGCGGCGGTTGTTGGTCAGCTGGCCAGTGGCCTTCTGGAAGCGAAGGTTGAAGAGCTCTTCCTTCGCATCCTTCAGGCGGGTTTCCAGCTCAGCGTTGTCGAGCTCACGGAACTCGTGGGCGGGGGTACCGGTAGCCATTAGAACTGGTCCTCCTTCTTGATGATGCGGACCTTGCACGGAAGCTTCTGGCCAGCGCGGCGCAGAGCCTCGATGGCGGTAGCTTCGTTCGGGTAGGTCATCTCGAAGAGGATGCGGCCCGGCTTAACGTTGGCAACCCACTTCTCGACGGGACCCTTACCGGAACCCATACGCACGCCGAGCGGCTTCTGGGTCAGCGGACGGTCCGGGAAGATGTTGATCCACACCTTGCCACCACGCTTGACGTGGCGGTTGATGGCAATACGTGCGGCCTCAATCTGGCGGTTGGTGATGTACGCCGGCTCAAGAGCCTGGATGGCGTAGTCACCGAAGTTGATGCGGTTACCGCCCTTGGACACACCCGAGCGGGTCGGGCGGTGCTGGCGACGGTACTTGACGCGCTTAGGAATCAGCATGGATTAGCCCTCCTGCTTCTGCTGTGCGCGCTGGCGACGCTGGCCACCACGGCGCGAGCGACCGTTACGGTCACCGCGGCCGCGGCCCTGCGCCGGAGCGTTCAGTTCGGACTCGCGGACGCCACCGACAACGTCACCCTTGTAGATCCACACCTTGATGCCGATGCGGCCGAAGGTGGTGTGGGCCTCTGCGGTGCCGTAGTCGATTTCGGCGCGAAGGGTGTGCAGCGGAACGCGACCCTCGTGGTAGCGCTCAACGCGAGACATTTCTGCACCGCCCAGGCGGCCGGACAGCAGAATCTTGATGCCCTTGACCTGCGGCTGGCGCATAGCGGACTGGATAGCCTTGCGCATTGCACGACGGAATGCGACGCGGTTAACCAGCTGCTCCGCGATGGACTGTGCAACCAGGGTTGCGTTGGCGTCGACCTGCTTGACCTCGAGGATGTTGAGGGCAACCATCTTGCCCGTGAGCTTCTCCAGCTCACGACGGATGCGGTCAGCCTCAGCGCCGCGGCGGCCAATCACGATGCCCGGGCGGGCGGTGTGAATGTCCACGCGGACGCGGTCGCGGGTGCGCTCGATGACGACGTCGGCAATGCCGGCGCGGTCGAGGCCCTTCTCTAGGTACTCGCGGATCTTGATGTCTTCGGCTACGTAGTTTGCGTAGTCCTTATCGGCGTACCAGTGGGTCTTCCAGTCGGAAGTGATGCCCAAACGTAGGCCGTGAGGATGGATCTTCTGGCCCATTACTTGGCCCCTTCCTTCTGGCTCTCGACAACCACGGTGATGTGGCTGGTGCGCTTACGAATCATGAATGCGCGGCCCTGTGCGCGCGGCTGGAAACGACGCATGGTCGGACCCTCGTTGGCGTATGCCTCGGAGATGACCAGGGTGCGCGGGTCCAGACCGAAGTTGTTCTCAGCGTTGGCAGCTGCGGATGCAACAACCTTGGCAACCGGCTCAGCGGCGCCCTGCGGAGCGTACTTCAGGATTGCAAGTGCCTCGGCTACGGACTTACCGCGGACCAAGTCGATGACGCGGCGTGCCTTCATCGGGGTAACGCGGACGTAGCGAGCCGTTGCGGATGCGGAGGTGATGGTGTCACTCATCGCTTATCGACGTCCCTTCTTGTCGTCCTTGACGTGACCCTTAAAGGTCTTGGTGGGTGCGAACTCACCGAGCTTGTGACCAACCATGGAGTCCTCGACGAACACCGGCACATGCTTGCGGCCGTCATGGACGGCGAAGGTGTGACCGATGAAGTCGGGCAGGATGGTGGAACGGCGAGACCAGGTCTTGATGACCTGCTTGGTGCCGGCCTCGTTCTGAGCATCAACCTTGTTGAGGAGGTGCTCATCGACGAACGGGCCCTTCTTAAGGCTGCGTGGCATTGTTTACCTCCTCTTAGCGCTTCTTGTTCGGGCGACGACGGCGCACGATCATGTTGTTCGAGTAACGGTTCGGGTTGCGGGTGCGGCCTTCCTTGTGGCCCCACGGCGACACCGGGTGGCGACCACCCGAGGTCTTACCCTCACCACCACCGTGCGGGTGGTCGACCGGGTTCATAACGACACCGCGGACGGTCGGGCGGACGCCCTTCCAGCGCATACGGCCGGCCTTGCCCCAACGGATGTTCATCTGGTCAGCGTTGCCAACCTCACCGACGGTGGCGCGGCAACGGATGTCGACGCGACGGATCTCGGAGGACGGCATACGCAGGATGGCGTACTTGCCTTCCTTACCCAGCAGCTGGATGGAGGCACCAGCGGAGCGGGCCAGCTTAGCGCCAGCGCCCGGCTTGAGCTCCACAGCGTGGATGGTGGTACCAGTCGGGATGTTACGCAGCGGCAGGTTGTTGCCAACCTTGATATCTGCGTTCGGACCAGCCTCAACGATGGTGCCCTGCTTCAGGCCCTTCGGGGCGATGATGTAGCGCTTCTCGCCGTCTGCGTAGTGCAGGAGGGCGATGTTGGCGGTACGGTTCGGGTCGTACTCGATGTGTGCGACCTTTGCAGGGATGCCGTCCTTGTCGGTACGACGGAAGTCGATCAGACGGTAACGGCGCTTGTGGCCACCGCCGATGTGGCGGGTGGTGATGCGGCCGTAGTTGTTACGACCACCAGTCTTGCTCAGCGGGCGCAGCAGGGACTTCTCCGGGGTCGAGCGAGTGATTTCCTCGAACTCGGACACGGAGGATGCGCGGCGACCCGGAGTTGTCGGCTTGTACTTACGAATAGCCATAATTCTTCCTTTTCCTTTCGGCTCTTCGGTGGGGCTTAAGCGCCTGCGCCGAAGACGTCGATGGAGTCGCTGCCTTCACGGAGCGTCACGTAGGCGCGCTTGGTGGACTTACGCTGACCGTAGCCGGTGCGGGTGCGCTTGCGCTTGCCTGCACGGTTCACGGTGTTCACGGAAGCAACCTTCACGCCGAAGATCTGCTCGACGGCATCTTTAATCTGGGTCTTGTTGGAGTCCGTGGAGACGTAGAACGTGTAGACGTTCTGTTCCATCAGGCCGTAGGACTTCTCGGACACAACCGGTGCGATGATGACGTCGCGCGGGTTAGCGAGCTTAGCCATTACTTCTCCTCCTTAGCTTCCTCGGCGGCGCCGGTAGCGCGCTCGACGAAGGTGTGCAGAGCCTCAACGGAGAACACAACGTCGTCCGAGTAGAGGACGTCGTAGGTGTTCAGCTGGCCGGCGTCCAGGATCTGGACGTTCGGCAGGTTGTTGGCGCTGCGGCGAGCATTGATGTCCTCGCGGCCGATGACCAGAAGAACATTCTTGCGGTCGGTGAGGCGCTCGATGAAAGCCTTGGCCTGCTTGGTGGACGGGGTCTGGCCCGGGACGAGCTCCTCGATGACGTGGATGCGCTCGTTACGTGCACGGTCAGACAGTGCGCCGTAGAGAGCAGCCTTGATCATGCGCTTCGGGGTGCGCTGGGAGTAGTCACGCGGGACCGGGCCGTGCACGGTGCCACCACCGGTGTAGTGAGGCGCACGGATGGAGCCCTGGCGGGCGCGGCCGGTGCCCTTCTGACGGAACGGCTTGCGACCACCGCCGCGGACCTCGCCGCGAGTCTTGGTCTTGTGGGTACCCTGACGAGCAGCAGCGAGCTGTGCGTTGACAACCTGGTGCATCAAAGCAATGGATGCCTCGGTGTCAAAGAGCTCGGCCGGCAACTCAACGGTGCCGTTGGTCTTACCGTCAGCGGTCTGGACGTCTAGCTTGAGGTTGCTCATGCGTGTGCACCGCCCTTCACTGCGGTCTTAACGGTGACGAGGCCACCGCGCGCACCCGGGATAGCACCCTTGATGAGCAGCAGGTTGGACTCGGCATCAATCTTCTGAATCTTCAGGTTCTGGGTGGTCACGCGGTCCTGGCCCATGCGGCCAGCCATGCGCTTACCCTTGAAGACGCGGCCCGGGAACGAAGCGCCACCAATGCCACCAACGCGGCGGTGAGCAGCCTGGTTACCGTGGGCAGCGCCCTGGCCTGCGAAGCCGTGGCGCTTCATGGCGCCAGCGTAGCCGTGACCCTTGGTGGTGCCGGTAACGTCAACGAAGGACACGCCCTCGAAGATGTCCACCTTGACCTCCTGGCCGACCTCGTATGCGGAGGTGTCGTCCATGCGGATCTCAGCGACGTAACGGCGCGGGGTCACGCCAGCCTTCTTGAAGTGACCGGTTGCAGGCTTGTTGACCTTGCGCGGGTCCTTCTCGCCGAAGGCAATCTGGATGGCGTTGTAGCCATCGGTTTCTTTCGTACGGATCTGGGTAACCACGCACGGGCCAGCCTCGACGACGGTCACCGGCACAACGCGGTTCTCCTCGTCGAAGACCTGGGTCATGCCGAGCTTGGTGCCCAGAATTCCCTTGATCTCGTTTTCACTCATTGTTTGTTCTCCACCAAATACGTTGTGTCGATCGCTTACTGGATATTCACGTCGACGCTTGCCGGAAGGTCGATGCGCATGAGGGCGTCAACGGTCTTCGGGGTCGGGTCGAGAATGTCGATGAGGCGCTTGTGAGTGCGCATCTCGAAGTGCTCGCGAGAGTCCTTGTACTTGTGCGGAGAACGAATAACGGCGTATACGTTCTTCTCGGTTGGGAGCGGCACCGGGCCGACAACACGAGCACCCGTACGGGTAACAGTCTCGACGATCTTCTTAGCAGAAGCGTCGATGGCCTCGTGGTCGTAGGCCTTCAGCCGAATGCGGATTTTTTGTCCCGCCACGCTTATCCTCTTCCTCGCTTCCCCACTTTCACATTCCCGGCGTATCCGGGGCGTGAAGCGGTGGGAAATTGCTTCTCGATTTCTCTATAACGTTGTCCGGGCTGGAAGCCATGGCTCAACGCCAGTTGTCTGACTGTCATGACGACCACGAGAGTGACTTAAGGCAAAAGCCCAGAGTGCAGTGCTCGTGACGGGGTACAAGACCCGTAGTCAAAGTAAATAGGAAGAAGACTGGGGCGTTAGATCTCAATGATCCGCAACCAAAGTCTTATTCATATACTGCCGCTGTTTATTTGCCATGCCCCTTCTCCGGTCCATCTTCTCGGGATTGTCTCTGCTCAAGCGCGGACCTAGCCCGATCGGATGACCTTCGCGTGTAGTTCTAAAAGAACCCCACAACAAAGGTGTCATGTTCGCCTTACCAGCAACAACGCCCTACAAGCTGAAGCCTGTGGTTACGTCGCTGTGTTAAAGCAACCCCTGTATTTAAGCACGTAACCTCGCGTTTTCCAAACTCCTGCGTAAACAGTGGGTAACATCACGTTTTGGCCAAGGTTCGGCTCCCCGCCGCCCCGCGGACCGCGTTCACGGTTAAGCTCGTGACGTAGATACATACCTACATCAACTACACAATGAGAGGGATCCACCATGGCTGAAAACACAACCCCCAAGGACGTCGCCGAGCAGACCGCCCCGGCGAACGACGCCACCCCGGCGCCTGCCCCGGAGCGCAACAAGAACCTGGAGACCGATTTCGGCACCACCCGCATCGATGATGTCGTTGTGTCCAAGATCGCCGGCATCGCCGCCCGCGAGGTTTCCGGCGTCGCCGCCCTCGGCGGCGGTGGCGCCCGCATGATGGGCTCCATCCGCGAATCCTTCGGCGCTTCCGAGGACGTCCGCCAGGGCGTGAGCGTCGAGGTGAACAACGGCACCGCTTCCATTGATATCGCCATCATCGCCGAGTACGGCGTTGCCATCCACGAGCTCGCCGAGGCTATTCGCCGCAACATCATGAATGCGGTCGAACGCATGACCGGCCTGTCCGTCGATCGCGTCGACGTCGTCGTCCACGACGTCAAGCTGCCACGCGAAGAAGACGAGTCTGCCGAGGCAACCCCGGCGGTTACCCAGGGCCAGGCATAACGTGACCTCTGCCGAGCTCACCCTCCCCCTTGCCACGTCCATAGCGGCGGCGGTGACGGATCTGAGGGGCGTCGCCAAGCTCTCGCCCGGCCGATTCGGGGAGGTCGCGCTGCTCTTTCCCGGTGAGCGCGTGCACGGCATCCGCCGCCCCAGCTCGCAGGATGACACGCACCTGGAGCTGCACATTGTCGTTGATGTCAGCGCAGGCGTACCACTCGCCGAGCTTGGCGACGTCACCCGCACCACCGTCCGCGCCACCTGGCCCGCAGTGCGCCGCGTAGACGTGGTCTTCGACGACGCGGTCTAAAAGGAACCGACATACAGAACTAAAGGAAAACCATGAAGAACTACACCTCCCTCGGCGTGATCGCCGGCTTGGTTCTGGCCTTTTTCATCTACCTCGGCGTGTGGTACGTCGCGCTCGCGGTCTTGCTTGCCGCGGTCGGCGGCGTCATCGGCGCGCATTTCGACGGCCGCATTGACCTCACCGCGGTGTGGAAGGGCGTGGTCGGCCAGGATAGAGGCCGAGGCTAGTGAGCACCGAATCAACCGGGGTCGCCCTCTTCGGGCGAACCCGCTTTTCCCTGCGCGCGATGGAAAAGGTCATTAACGCCGCCATTGCGAGCGTGCCGGGGACCGCGGCTGTCGACGCCAAATTAGCCGGCCTCGCCGGCCGCGCCTTTCCGCGCGTGATGGCGCAAATGGACCCGGATACGCAGATGGTGGCGGTGGATGTCGACATCGCTGTGTACTGGCCCTCCCCCGTCACCGAGGTGGCGAAGGCAGTCCGCACGGCAATCCGCGAGGCAGTCCGCGATTTCACAGGTTTTCGCACCACTCGCGTCAACGTAACGGTGGGCGGTGCGGTCCCAGGCGAGCGTACAACCGCGCTGGCGGTCGAGACACGCGCGCCACTGTCGGCGCAGATTCCGGCGATTGTTCCGGAGCGCGCTGTGAAGCCGGTGGACGTAAGCCAGCGCGCCGCGGTGCGCCAAGTGTCGACCCCTGCGCCGGTCCCTGTACGCACGGTGAGGGTGCCGGAGGCGGTGCGGGTGAGGGGCGTCGGCAAGCCTGCGGACGTTAAGGTGCGCACGGAAGGTTTCGGCCCCGGCGAGAATCGCTACGACAAGCTGCGCCCCATCCACACGCCCGAACCGCAGCCGCTGCGCGCAGTCACGGATCCTGCGCCGGTACAGGTCCGCTCGGTGCCTGCGCCACGGGAGTTCGCGCTGCGCCACGTCGAAGTGCCCCGCCCGGTTGAACCGCGCGGCGTGGACCTTCCGCACACTTCTCCGCTTCGCGTCCCGCATGCCAAGCCGCTTCAGCTTCGCCCAATTGCGATTCGGCCCTCGGCCGAGTTCACACGCCGGGTAGACGTTCCACGTCCGGTGCCGCTGCGCGCCATCACCATCCGCGAAGGAGGCCATCATGAGTGATCACTCGCTGCCCGCTGGCTTCGGGCAACGCCCGAAGGCCTCCCCACCGGCGCGGGGGTGGACCATCATCGTGGGCATCCTGCTGCTCGCGGCCGCCGTCGTCGTGGGGCGTGAGGCCTGGGTGGCAGGTGCCAACGAGGGCGCAACCTCGTGGCTGCAGCCCTTCATCGACGTGATGTCCTCGCCGGAGATCCATACATGGATGCTTGTGGCCGGGGGCGTGGCGATCTTCGTCGGGTTGATTCTGTTGTGGGCGGCGTGTGCGCCGCGGAAGACAACGCACGTGCGGATTGACTCTGAGGATGCGTCGATGTGGCTGCGTGCGGTGGACATTGCGCGGGTGGCGTCGGCAACGGCGCGTCGGGTGCCGGGGACCACGGCGGCGCGGAGTCGGGCGAAGATTACTAAGGAGCGCTCCCGAATCACGGTGACTGCCACGGGCGATGCTGATGATGCGCAGCTCAAAGAGCGCGTGACTGAAGCAGTGACGGCGGCGCTGGCGGCTATCACGCCGGCTCCGGAGATTACCGTGGTGATTGAGGATGAACAGGAGGATATCGCCAATGTCTAAGGCACTTGCGGGTGTGGACCGCGCGATACTTGCGGTGTTGGGAATCCTGCTCATAGCTTTGGGCGTGTGGCCGATTCTCATCCACTTCGACGTGCCTTTCGCTACGTACTTGGCCTCGTGGGTGGACCACGACACGTGGGCGGGTCTGCCTGGGCAGTCTTGGTGGCCTTTTGCGCTGGGCTTGGCGACGATCATCTGTGCCCTCACCGGCCTGTGGCTGGTGATAAGCAACCTGCGCCATCATCGCTTTAATTCGATGCCCTCGGAGGAATCGAATGAGGAGGGTGCGATTAAGACGGAGATGCCCGCGATTGCAGGGGCGGTAGCGGATACTCTCGCTGACATTGAGGGCGTGGAGAAAGTATCGCGGCTGGTAGCCTACGACCGCTCGCGGCCGACGTTGCAGTATGAGGTGCTAGCGGATCCCGATACCCCGCTGCTGCGCATCAAGGATGCCATTGAGGTCAATGACCGCGACTTCCGCGCGGCCTTCCCGGACGTGGATGTGGATACGCGGTACAAGGTTCACTTCACGAAGGTCCGCAACGCGGCCACATAGCATTTCTCTTGCTCATAAGCCGCCACTGAGCTCGGCGTTTGCTCCTCCGGTTGCGGGGTGGCTAGTGCTGTTTTAG
>NZ_KV788178.1:0-62694 GCF_001807205.1 Corynebacterium sp. HMSC05D03
ACGCCGCAAATCCACACAAAATGTCCCTTAAGCCCGTTCATACGCACCCACTGTACCGAGGCGAAAACCCCGTGACTCACCGGTCATTTCTGACAATGTGAAACACGGGGTTTCTATTTGTGCCCGAGGGGGGACTTGAACCCCCACGTCCGTTAATAGGACACTAGCACCTCAAGCTAGCGCGTCTGCCATTCCGCCACCCGGGCTAGGGTGTTTGTTCAGCCTCTCGGCTGGGCACTCGCATACTGTATCCCGAATGGGCATAACTTCACAAATCAGCAGCTCACGCGGTGTTTTAGGCTCGTGCAGTGTGCTGAAAACACAACGATGAAACTCGCTCGCCCCAACCGAGCGCTTACTGCCGCTGTCTAGGGCAGAAGACCATTCGTCGGCATGGGTTTTAGCTTTCCGGTACAAATGAATCTATGACTAAGAACACTTCAGATTCCGTTGAGAGCTACGCCACCGATTCCCGCTTTCCCGGCCCGGACCCTTATGCACCACTGGGGGATGTCCCCGCATTCACCGTAACGTCCACTGATATTGAAGAGGGGGCGGAAATCGCAGAGCGCTTCCGCGCTCCTGAGAACATCTCACCGCAACTCTCGTGGTCGGACGTACCCGAGGGAACCAAGTCCTTCGCTGTCACCTGCTTTGACCCGGACGCTCCGACGGGTTCCGGTTTCTGGCACTGGGCTGCGTTCAATATTCCGGCTGACGTACGTGAGCTTCCTACGGGAGCAGGCTCCGCGGAAGACCTTGGGCATGAAGGTGTCATCAGCTTGCGCGGAGACTCCGGCCAGCGCGTTTATTACGGGCCCCAGCCGCCAGCTGGTCATGCCCCGCACCGCTACCTCTTTGCGGTCCACGCCGTCGACGTTGAGCGCCTCGACATCGACCCGGAGGCAACGCCGACGGTCCTTGGGTTTAACCTTTTCTTCCACACCCTCGGCCGTGCGATTACGTGGGGCTGGTACGAGGCCCACTAATACGGCCCATTAGACTCGGCACAATGACTAGGAATTCGGATACTAACCCCACGACTGACGGAGTAGATATCCCCGCCGCCCTGCGCGTGGGCGGCGCTTTCATGTTGCTGGCCGCCGTGTTAGCACTATTTGGGCTCGTATCGATTTTCACCGACGGCTGGGGCGCCACCTTTGAATGGACATGGCGCCACCTCGCCATCGTTGGTGCCGCACTGCTCGTCGGTGCATTCAGCACCCAACGCCGCGATCAGCGCGGCAGCCGCGAGCAAATCATTGCGCTAGTCCTAGCGCTGGTGCTCATCATCGCTAGCCGCGCACTGCCCAGTACGGTCCTCACCACGATGGGGCAGTACGTGGTTTTCCTCTACGCCGTGGCTGCAGGCCTGTGCGCGGTCATTATCCGCCGCACACTGCGTTAAGTGAAACGCATGAAGCGCGGAAGCCCCTCATCCGTGCTTCTCTTCATCGACAGGGCTAAGCCCCCTCGAAGACTCTTCGGGGGCTTAGTCGATCCATCCCAGACCGGAGCCAACTGCCTCCGAGATGTTACTGAGGTCGTGCGCGCGAATCTGCTGGGCAATGCCGCGGTGAATGTCGCGAATCCAATCCAGTCCACCATAAATCAGTCCGGTGTAGCCCTGCAGCAGCGAGGCACCGGCAGTAATACGTTCCCATGCCTGCTCCGGCGTGGAAATTCCGCCCGCCGAAACCAGCACCAGTTCATCGCCTACGCGGGCGTGAAGTCGCTTGAGCACTTCCATCGAACGCTCAGCCACCGGGGGACCCGACACGCCACCCGCGCCCATGGCAGCAACCTCGTCGGCCGGGGTATTCAACCCCTCACGGGAAATAGTGGTGTTGGTAGCCACGATCCCGGCCAAGCCAACTTCCACGGCCATATCCGCCACGGCATCAATATCTTCATCGCTGAGATCGGGAGCAATCTTGACCAAGACCGGCGAGGAAGTCGATTCCACCACGGCTTCCATGATGGGGCGGAGGGACTCCACTGCCTGCAGGTCACGCAATCCTGGGGTATTAGGGGAGGACACATTAACCACGACATAATCGGCCAGATCCCCCAGCACAGATGCGCACTGACGGTAATCATCCACAGCATGCTCGGCGTCGGTGACCTTGTTCTTGCCAATGTTGATGCCCACGACATCGTTGTAGCGGCGCTTGCGTAGATTGCGCGCGGCGGCCAGCGCACCCTCATTGTTAAAGCCCATGCGGTTTAGGATCGCCTTGTCCGCCTTGAGTCGGAACAGGCGGGGAGTAGGGTTTCCGGGCTGCGCCTTCGGGGTGATGGTGCCCAGCTCGGCATAGCCGAAGCCAACGGGGGTCCAGACATCAGCAGCCGCCGCGTTCTTGTCGAAGCCGGCCGCCAACCCTAGCGGACGTGGGAAGCGCACCCCAAAGACTTCCTGTTCCAATACCGGATCATTAACCGGTACCACCTTTCCCAGCGCGCGATTGAGCGGGCCACCGGCTTGGAAGATAGCGAGCCCGCCGTTGATGATTCCGTGGATTCGCTCTGGGTCGAGTTTAAACATTCCCTTCAATGCTGCCTGGTAGGCAGCATGGCGGGCGCGGTCAAGAGCGGAGTACTGCATGAAGTGTCCTTAGCTGAGGTTGCGAATGAGGTCTTTGAGACCGGATGCTAGCGCGGTGATGTGTCGAGTTGCGGATCGGTGATGAACTGGAGGCCTTCACCGGATGCGGAGGCGGTGACGAGGGTGCCGTCGCCCAGCACAGCAATAGTGCGTGCATCAGCCACAGTGTCCATGGTGCCAACGTTTTCTGGGACGCCCGCGGAAACGGTATAGGCGTGGAGATGGTTGTTATCGGTGGTGGTTACCCACGCCAGTGTGCGGCCGGCATCCCAAGCCACGCCCCACGGTGTGCCGTCGGTGTTGCCGTATTGGTGCAGGCGAATAACGTCGCTGGAAGTGTAGATAGCCACGCGTTTGCCTACGGTGTCCGATGCTACGACCACGGCTCCTTCGCCGCCGGCGATCTGGCCGACGCCCTGGCCTACGCGCAGACGCCCGCCCGCACGGTCCTTTTCCCAATCGAGAGATTGAATCGTCGAGTCTTCCCTTAAGACGCGGACGATGCCGTCCGCACCATCAGAAACGGGAACGGAAATGAGCTGATCCGAACCGGCCTCCACCGTGATGCCGGTGCTGCGTTCCCCGTCGCGGTACACGCCGACGGTGGTCGAGTCCTTTGAACCAACGAATACTTCACCGCTGGAAGCCTCCGCGGCTACCGTTACTGGCTGCTCCTCATCCACTGCCAATTCCTGGGGGGAATCCGGCTGGGATGGATCAACAAGCAAGACTTTTTCCCCACACGCGAGGAGGAAATGCTTGTCGGAAGCAGTCAGGTCGCCGCACTTCTGATCGACGGAAATCTGCGTGGCCTTTTCTTCCTCAAAGTCTGCAGCCGAACCTACAGCGAGGGAGTCCTCGGTGCGCACGGCGAGGGTATCACCCACCGCCGCGAGGTCAGTCACGGCAGTGTAGGGCACGACGGTGCCCACTGGCTCCGATGACTCTGGGGAAGAAGCGGGTTCGGCCTTGCCATAGACCGCCGAGTTGGGGTCCCCGCCAACCCCTTCCGTGGGATTGCAGGCGGCAAGGGCGCATGTGCTGGCAAGAAGGGCAGAAGAAAGCAGGACTCGACGCATTTTCACGATCCCTCATCCTAGCAGTCAGCGTGGTGGAAACCGGAAGCCATGGAGCGCGCTAGTAGGCTGTCGCGGGTGACTACAACAGCTACAACTGACGCCATGACATGGGTACAGGTCATCGTCTTGTCTCTTGTCCAAGGCCTCACCGAATTCCTGCCCGTGAGCTCTTCGGGGCACCTACGCATCGTCTCCACGCTCTTTTGGGGGCAGGACGCCGGCGCCTCCTTTACTGCCGTTATCCAGCTCGGCACTGAGTTAGCAGTGATTGTGTACTTCGCGGGAATGATCTGGCAGATCCTCAAAGGGTGGTTCATAGGTCTCGTGCACAAGGAGCAGCGTGGCCAGGACTACCGCATGGGGTGGATGGTCATCGTCGGCTCAATCCCGATTGGCATCCTAGGCGTCCTGGGCAAGGACCTGATCAGGGATAACTTGCGCAACCTGTGGATTACAGCGTCCATGCTCGTGCTTTTCTCCGTTGTCTTCATCATCGCTGAGAGGGTGGGCAAAAAGGAGCGCAGCTTCGAGGACTTGACGATGCGCGATGCCATCGTCATGGGCCTATGCCAGTGCTTAGCTCTCATCCCAGGTGTCTCGCGCTCGGGAGGCACGATTTCGGGCGGCCTCTTTTTGGGCTTGGATCGCGAGGTGGCGACGCGCTTTAGCTTCCTCCTCGCCATTCCTGCGGTTATGGCTTCGGGCCTGTTTTCGCTTGGCGACGCCTTCGGCCCCACCGTGGGGCAATCTGCCACCGGCGCCCAACTGCTCGTCGGCACGCTCATCGCGTTCGTCGTCGGTTATGCGTCTATTGCGTGGCTGCTGAAGTTCGTGGGTAACCACTCCTTCGAGTGGTTTGCGGCCTACCGCATCCCTGTCGGGCTCCTCGTCATGCTCTTGCTGGGCCTCGGGGTGCTCGCCCCTTAATAACCGGGCATGCGCCAGTTGCGGAGTCAGTACACGTTAGGATGGTGCCCATGCACTCTTGGCCTGTCCCGCACATCGATTCCGTACCTGGCGCCCCGTCGCCGCTTCACCTCTATGATTCCGCTGATGAAGAGGTAAAAAAGCTCAACATCGAGGGGGAGACCGCCACCATGTATGTCTGTGGCATTACCCCGTATGATTCCACCCACCTGGGCCATGCGGCGACCTATCTCACCTTTGATCTGATCTACCGCCAGCTGCTGGATAACGGCTACAAGGTGAATTACGCCCAGAACATCACCGACGTGGATGATCCGCTCTTCGAACGCGCCGAGCGCGATGGCGTGGATTGGCGCGAGTTGGGTACCTCGCAGATCAATCTTTTCCGCTCCGACATGGAACTGCTCTCTGTGTTTCCTCCGCAGCACTTCGTTGGGGCGATGGAAGCCATCGATGAGATCACGGAGATGGTGCAGGCGCTTCTCGACGCAGGTGCAGCCTACGTCGTCGATGACCCCGACTATCCGGACGTCTACGCATCCATCGAGGCCACGAAGAACTTCGGCTACGAATCGAATTATTCCCGGGAGCAGATGGAGACCTTCTTTGCCGAGCGCGGCGGTGACCCGGACCGCCCCGGTAAGCGTGATCCGCTAGATGCCTTGATTTGGCGTGCCCACCGCGAGGGCGAACCTGCCTGGGAATCTCCTTTTGGCCCGGGGCGTCCGGGCTGGCACATTGAGTGTTCTGCCATCGCGACCAACCGGCTCGGCTCCAGCTTCGATATTCAGGGTGGGGGTTCGGATCTCAAGTTTCCGCACCACGAGTTTTCTGCGGCGCATGCTGAGGCCGCTCGTGGGGTCGAACGCATGGCCCAGTCCTATGTGCACACCGGCATGATTGGCTTGGAGGGCACCAAGATGTCCAAGTCTTTGGGTAACCTGGTCTTCGTCCACAAGCTTGTGGAGGCAGGCGTTGATCCCTCTGCGATTCGCCTTGGCGTATTCTCCGGCCACTACCGTGAGGACCGGGACTGGTCCGACGAGGTCCTGCGCACCGCGCAGGAGCGTTTGGAGCGCTGGCGTGCGGCCTCCCGAACCCCAGGCACCGTGGAAGAGATCAAGAACGTTGTCCACAACGTGCGGCTAGCGTTGGCGGATGATTTGGCTACCCCGCGCGCTATTGCGGTTCTGGATCAGTGGGCTGAGAAGGCCACAGGGGCAGTGGAAGCGTCCGAAGAAGCATCTAACGTTCTGCGCACTGCAGTTAATTCCTTGCTGGGCGTGCGCCTCTAGGAAACTTCAGGCATGATTTAGCTCATGACGATTCGTGCAGAATTCCAGCCCACCGTTGATGAGTTCATGTCCAACCTGCAGTCCTTCGCCACCGGGGATTACCTCAAGGAAGAGGAGAAGGAGTTCTGGGAGGCACCGTTTGATGCCTCGGTGCTCCCAGACCTCCGCTCTATCTTGGAGTCCTTCCTCGAGAACCTAGATAAACTTCCAGATGATCCAGATGGTGGTCTCCTGGGAGCCGCGGTACGTCCTTCCGTCGAGAAGCTCGCAGCTTTCAACCGCAAGAACGCCGACGCTGTACTTGAGCCAGAGGAGAAGGAGGAGCTCACCGAGCTTATTCACTCGGCCTCCGCAGCAACAGGTGCAGATGATGAAGCCCTCGCGCAGCTACCGGAGCTGGATTTCTAATTGACTGATACCGATCAGACCGCACATACCTGTCGTCCCGCCGCGATCTTCTGGGACATGGACGGCACACTCACCAACTCTGAACCACTATGGGAAGAGGCCACCTTTTACCTCTCTGAAACGTTGGGGCGCCGGCTAACGCCGACGGAGCGGTTGGCCACGGTAGGCGCGACCTTCGAGGACACGCTCGCCATCTGTGCCGACAAAGCCGGCGTCGAGCTCCAGCCTGGCGATAGCGAACGCTACCGCATGCTCATGTTCGACTACGTGAGGTCACTTTTTGCCGAACGCCTCGAGATCTTCCCGGGAATTTCGGAGCTGCTTGGTGAGCTCAAGGATGCGGGAATGCCGATGATGGTGACCACGAACACCGAGCGCTACGTGGCGGATTCCGCGATCGCGGCTTTGGGCCGAGATTATTTCGTCGACACAATCTGTGGCGACGAGATTCCCAACGGCAAGCCAGCTCCTGACATGTATGCCGAGGCCGCCCGCCGGGTGGGCGCTCGACCCCAGGATTGCCTCGTATTCGAAGATTCGGCGGCAGGTATGCGCGCGGCGGTCGCCGCTGGCTGCTCCGTCATTGGTTTGCCGGAAGGGGAGCACGTTACAGTCCCCGACGAGGTCACTGTCATCGCCGAATTACGAGGCAGTGGGCACCACCACCTAGACGGTGCCACGGCGCGCGACATTTATGAATGGTTCCAGCGCTTGCGCTCACTGTAAGCGGAGAATTTCGGCCGGGGTGCAGAATTTTATGCAGCGGTGTGGAAGAATATCCCTTTGTGAAGAATTTTGAAAGCCTGTTTGAGGAACTGTCCCAGAAGATCGCCGAACGCCCCGAAGGCTCCGGCACCGTGGAAGCCTTCGATAAAGGAATCCACCACTTGGGCAAGAAAATCATCGAAGAGGCTGGCGAAGTGTGGATTGCGGCCGAGTACCAGTCCGATGAGGAACTCGCTGAGGAGATGTCGCAACTGCTGTACTGGCTCCAGGTTATGGCGCATAAGCGCGGCCTGAAGCTCGAGGATATTTACTCCTACCTTTAGTCGGCCCCTTGCCGTTCTAGTACACAGCCAACATCGCAGTCAGCGTAGAAAGTACCGCACACCAATGATCAAAATTGCCGTCCCCAACAAGGGGTCCCTGTCCGAGGCCGCCCTCGAAATCCTGAAGGAAGCTGGATACAAAGGCCGTGGACACAACAAGTCACTCAACGTCGTGGATGAGGAGAACGGAGTCGAGTTCTTCTTCCTGCGCCCAAAGGATATTGCCATCTACGTGGCGCAGGGCGTCCTGGATCTGGGCATCACCGGCCGTGATTTGGCACTGGATTCCCGCGCAAAGTTCAACGAAGTTCTAGCCCTGAATTTTGGCGGCTCCACCTTCCGCTATGCCGCACCGGCGGGGGAGGAGTGGGACGTCGCCAAGCTGCAGGGCAAGCGTATTGCCACGTCTTATCCCAACGTGGTTCGTGATAACCTCGCAGCCAATGGCATCGACGCGCAAGTCATCCGCCTTGACGGTGCGGTCGAGATTTCGATTCACCTTGGTGTCGCAGATGTCATTGCCGATGTGGTTTCCACAGGCACCACACTGCGCCAGCAGGGCCTTGAGCCCTTCGGTGAGCCCATCGTGACTTCGGAGGCTGTGGTGATTAAGCGCGAAGGCGAAGACGTCACTGCAGATGAGAACGTTGTGCTCAGCCGCATCCGCGGAATCCTCAATGCACGCCACTTCGTCATGCTCGACTACAACGTGGCAGAGGAAAAGCTGCCTGAGGTCGAAGCAGTGACTCCTGGTCTGACGGGACCGACCATCTCTCCTTTGGCCCGGGAAGGCTGGGTCGCTGTGCGCGTCATGGTTCCCCGCAAGTTGGCGAATCAAGTTATGGACAGCCTCGAAGGGCTCGGAGCAGAAGCGATTCTCGCTTCAGATCTGCGCATTGCCCGCTTTTAGGGGGATATTCCAAACATTTTATTCGCGCACCTAGCTACTATGGTGGCTGACCATCATCGTTCTTCGATTTTTATGCAAGGAGTCAGCCCCGATGGCAAAGACAACAAAGAAGGATGCTCAGCCAGAGGCCAAGGAGACCAAGGACGTGAAGTCTCAGGTCGAGGAAAAGGCCACTAACAAGTCTTCGAAGGCCCCGTCTAGCAAGAAGACGCGTACTGAGACTGATCTTCTCGGCTCCGTGGAGGTTCCGAGTGATGCGTACTACGGCGTTCACACGCTGCGCGCTATCGAGAACTTCCAGATTTCCTACGTGACCATCAACACCATCCCGGATTTCATCCGCGGTATGGTGCAGGTCAAGAAGGCCACCGCGATGGCTAACCGCCGTCTGCACGTCCTTCCTAAGAAGAAGGCAGAGGCAATCATCTGGGCCTGTGACCAGATCCTGGAAGAGGGCCGCTGCATGGACCAGTTCCCGCTGGATGTCTTCCAGGGTGGCGCTGGTACCTCCCTCAACATGAACACCAACGAGGTTGTGGCCAACCTGGCGCTCGAGTACCTCGGTGAGGAAAAGGGTTCCTACGACGACATCAACCCGAACGATGATGTCAACATGTCCCAGTCCACCAATGACGCGTACCCCACCGGCTTCCGCTTGGGCATCTACTACGCCATGGAAGACCTCATCGAGCGCATCGATTCCCTGCAGGCAGCATTCCACGCCAAGGGCAATGAATTCGTTGACATCCTGAAGATGGGCCGCACCCAGCTGCAGGACGCCGTTCCGATGACCCTGGGGGATGAGTTCAAGGCCTTCGCGCATAACCTTGCGGAAGAGCAGGCCATCCTGCGTGACGCCCAGAAGCGTCTGCTGGAGATCAACCTCGGCGCAACCGCTATCGGTACCGGCGTGAACACCCCGGCCGGCTACCGCCACCAGGTGACCGCCGCACTGTCCGAGGTCACTGGTCTAGAGATTAAGACCGCCCGCGATCTCATCGAGGCAACCTCTGACTGTGGTGCTTATGTACTGCTGCACTCCACCATCAAGCGTGCGGCAATGAAGCTGGCCAAGATCTGTAACGACCTGCGACTGCTGTCCTCTGGTCCGCGCGCTGGCCTGGCAGAGATCAACCTGCCTCCGCGTCAGGCTGGTTCCTCCATCATGCCGGGTAAGGTCAACCCGGTTATCCCAGAGGTTGTCAACCAGGTCTGCTTCAAGATCTTCGGCAACGATCACGTCGTCACCATGGCCGCTGAGGCAGGCCAGCTGCAGCTCAACGTCATGGAGCCGGTCATCGGTGAGGCACTGTTCCAGTCCATCCGCATTATGGGCAACGCCGTCGATACCCTGCGCGAGAAGTGCGTCACGGGCATCACCGCAAACGCTGATGTGTGCCGCGCTTACGTGGAGAACTCCATTGGTATCGTCACTTACCTGAACCCGTTCATCGGCCACCACAACGGTGACATGATTGCTAAGGAGTCCCTCAAGACCGGCAAGGGAGTCAAGGACCTAGTTCTGGAGAAGGGCCTGCTCGACGAAGAGACTCTCAACAAGGTTCTGTCTGTAGAGAACCTCATGCACCCAGAATTCCGCGGTCAGCTCTACATCGACGAATAAAGCTGTGCCACAGCACTAGCGTATAGAAACGCTGATGCTGCACGCCACGCGCCCGCGCTACCTTCAACGAGGCAGCGCGGGCGCGTCGTTTTCTTTCAGTGGCTGTCCATCTCTCAAGCCCCTCGGCCCTCCTTCGAGCGAAGGGGGTGTGTAAACGGACACAATCGGGCCTGGAATCTCGCTAATGCCACATAAGTAGGGCAGAATAGAGACTGTCAGTTCTCGCGCCCAGGTCGTGTGCGGACCGTCGCGCGATTCACCCCATACTGCAGATCACCTGCACATATTGGAGTTACATAATGGTTGTTGTGCACATCATTATCGTCCTCGCGGCGATTTATCTCGGTGCCCGAATTGGTTCGATCGGCATTGGCATGGCCGGCGGCTTGGGTGTCCTGCTTCTCGGCCTGAGCGGCGTTCCCGTTACACGCGAAGACATTCCTTTCGATGTCATCGGCATCATCATGACTGTTATCGCGGCCATTGCTGCTATGCAACGCGCCGGCGGCATGGACTATCTGGTCTACCTCGCCGAGAAATTCCTTCGCAAGAATCCTAAGAAGATCACGTTCTATGCCCCTGTCGTGACCTGGCTTATGACCGTTCTGGCGGGTACCGGCCACACGGCATTTTCTACGCTTCCCGTCATCGTTGAGGTGGCCAAGGAAGGCAAGGTTCGCCCATCCCGTCCGCTGTCCATCTCTGTGGTGGCCTCACAAATGGCCATCTGTGCCTCGCCCATTTCCGCCGCCGTGGTGTTGCTAGCCTCCCTCTTGGAGCCGATGAACGTGGGCTACTTGCAGATCCTCGCTGTGCTCATTCCGGCGACATTTCTTTCCATTTTCCCTGCCGCGTGGATTGCCAACCGTTCCGGGGCGGAGCTAGAAGATGATCCCGTATACCAGGAACGCAAGACCCAAGGCCTGGTAAAGATGCCGCAGGGCTCCCACAATTACAGCCCGGTACAGGGCGCTAAGACCTCCGTCATCATCTTCCTCGTTGCCATCGTCATCGTTATGCTGTGGGCCACCCTGACATCTTCTCAGGTGGGACTCATCGAAGAGCCGACTCTGCCCCGCAATGAGGCCATCATGACGGTGATGCTCACTGCCGCAACCCTTATCGTGATGATCACCAAGATCTCCGCTGGCGACGTACTTAATACGCCAGTGTTCAAGTCGGGCATGTCCGCCTGTATCTGTGTGCTTGGTGTGGCCTGGTTGGGCACCACGCTCATTAACCACTACATGGAGGACATTCAGGCCATCTCCGGCTCCGTCATCGAATCCGCCCCTTGGCTGCTGGCCGTCGTGCTCTTCTTTGCTGCGGCGCTGCTGTACTCGCAAGCCGCGACCACCAAGGCTCTCATGCCGGCTGCTCTGGCCCTCGGCGTCAACCCACTGACCGCTGTGGCTGCCTTCCCTGCGGTATCCGCTCTGTTCATCCTGCCGACCTACCCGACCCTGTTGGCAGCCGTTGAGATGGATGACACCGGCTCGACGCGCATCGGCAAAGCTGTCTTCAATCACCCGTTCATCATCCCCGGCACCGTCAGCATCGCCTTGTCTGTCCTCCTGTGCTACGCCTTCGGTGCGGTCCTGCTTTAGCATCATCGAGAAATTATCTAATGTTGCTCAAGAGGCTTCTTTAGAGCGCTAAGCTGGTGGGCATGACTACGCAACCTTCTGATGTTGACATTGCCCAAGCCCACCAGCTCGAACCCATCACAGATATTGCCGCCCGCGCTGGAATCCCAGCGCCCGCCCTCATCCCTTATGGGCAGAACAAAGCCAAGGTGGATATCACCCAGGTTGGGGATGCCCCCGCCGATGGCAAGCTGGTACTCGTCACTGGCGTCTCTCCGACACCAGCCGGCGAGGGAAAGTCCACCGTACTTATCGGTTTGACCGATGCCCTCACACAGCTTGGTAAGAAGGCAATCGTCGCGCTTCGCGAACCTTCTCAAGGCCCCGTCATGGGTATCAAGGGCGGCGCTGCGGGCGGCGGCTACTCGCAGGTTGTGCCGATGGAGGATATCAACCTTCATTTCACCGGTGACTTCCACGCTATCGCCGCGGCCACCAACACCTTGGCCGCCATCATCGATAACCACATCCACCAAGGCAACGCCCTCAACATCGATCCGCGCCGCATCACCTGGCAGCGCTGCGTTGACGTCAATGACCGCGCTCTGCGCAACGTCGTCACCGGTCTTGGCGGCCCAGCGCACGGAGTGCCGGGGGAGACCGGATTCACCATTACTGCGGCGTCGGAAATCATGGCCATCCTCGGTCTCGCTACCGATTTGGCAGACCTGAAGAAACGCCTCGGTGATATCACTGTGGGCTACACCTATGACCAGCAACCGGTAACCGCCCGCGACTTGGGCGCAGAGGGCGCACTCACCGCCCTGATGCGCGATGCGCTGAACCCCAACCTAGTCCAGACCCTGGGCGGTACGCCGGCTTTCGTCCACGGCGGTCCTTTCGCCAACATCGCTCATGGCTGCAACACACTGTTGGCCACCCAAACTGCTATGCGCTTCGGCGATATCGTCCTCACGGAAGCAGGTTTCGGGGCGGACCTCGGTGGCGAGAAATTCATGGACATCAAGTCCCGCTTTGGTGAGCTTGATGTCGCTGGCGCGGTCGTCGTGGCAACGATCCGCTCCCAGAAGTACAACGGCGGGCAGCCGCGCGAGGAGCTCACCACGGAGAACCTGGAAGCCCTGAAGAAGGGCGTGGTCAACCTCGAGCGCCACGTGGAGAACCTGCGAAAGTTCGGGCTTCAGCCAGTGGTCGCTCTCAACCTCTTTGGGAGCGATACCGAGGCCGAGCGCGAGTTCATGCGTCAGTGGGCGGCCGACTTCGACGTGGCTCTTGAAGAAGCAGAGGTGTGGGCGAAGGGTGGTGCAGGGGCGACTGCGCTGGCTGAGCGCCTTCTGGACAACCTCTCCCAAGGCTCCTCCCGCCAGCTCTACGACCCCGCTGAAGGAATTGAGAGCTCCATCGACACTATCGCCAAGGAAATCTACCGCGCCGAGCGGGTGGAGTATTCTTCCAAGGCTCTCAAGGACTTGAAGTACATCAAGGACAATGGTTGGGAGCAGTTCCCAGTCGTCATTTCCAAGACCCAGTACTCCTTCTCGGATGATCCGAGCCAGCTCGGCGCTCCGGAAGGCCACGTCCTCCACGTCCGCGAACTGCAGCCGCGCACCGGCGCTGGTTTCATCGTTGCCCTAACCGGTGACGTCATGACCATGCCGGGCCTGCCAAAGAAGCCCGCAGCGAACAACATCGACGTTGCCGCTGACGGTTCGATCTCCGGCTTGTTCTAAGCCGCGGCACGGTCTTACGCAGCGCGACGGTCTACGAGGCCTGGTCGGGCCACCCGGGATACTCGGGTGGCGTACCGCCAAAAGCCGGGCAGAGGTCTTGGAACGAGCACCAACCACACAGCTTTGACGTCTTCGGCCTGAAATCTCCGGCCTTGCCATCGCCTTCGATTTTGGCCCAGAGCTCGCCTAGGTCACGCTCGAAGTACTCGAGCTCTTCTGGCCCAGGCGTGAGGAACATTGAATCCAAGACCTTGAGGTACATCAGCCGCAGCTGCGTGGGGATGGTGCCGAGAAGCCGCCAGTACACCAGCGCGTAGAAATTCATTTGGAATTGCGCGTCCTGGGAATACCGGGGAAGCGGCTTCTTTCCCGTCTTATAGTCCACCACGCGCACCTCGCCAGTGGGGGCAACGTCTACGCGGTCGATGAACCCGCGGACAGGCACACCGTTTGGCAAGACGGTATCGACGTACATCTCGCACTCGTGGGCGTCGAAACCTTGGGGGTTTTCCATCTGGAAGTAGCCCTTGATGAGCTGGCGTGCTTCGACGAAGAAATCCAGCTCCTCGGGCTCGGGTACCAATTCACGCAGCTCCGGATCGGAGTCGAGCATCACCGCCCATTCCGGCTTGATCATCTTCACCGCGGCCGGGTACTCACGTTGCTCACGGGGTAGCTGGTGCATCTTCTCCAGCACAGCGTGGACCAGCGTTCCCTTGACCTGGGCTTTTGTCTTAGGTTCAGGCAGCTTGTCAATGGCCCGGAAGCGATAGAGCAGAGGGCATTGCTTGTAATCGGAGGCACGGGAAGGGGAGAGGGCTAGTCTTTTCGGCATAATGTTCCTCAGCCTAGCGCATAGGCAACCTCGTTCCCGCCCGCATCTCCCGACGGTCCGTGGCAAGCTAGTAGGCATGAGCACTACGCAAGATTTTCTCGATTTCATCGCCGCCAGTCCCTCCTCTTATCACGCGGCTGAGGAGGTAGCGCGCGCACTCGTTGATGCGGGTTTTAGCCGCCAAGACGAGTCTGCCGAATGGTCGGCTGCACCAGGCGGTCACGTCATGGTCCGGGGAGGTGCGGTCATGGCATGGTTCGTCCCCGAAGGTGCTAGCCCGGATTCGGATTTCCGGATTATCGGCTCCCATACTGATTCGCCCGGTCTTGCTCTCAAGCCCACTCCGGATTTCGATTCCGCCGGATGGCAGCAAGTAGCCGTGGAAGTTTATGGCGGAGTCCTTCTCCACAGCTGGTTTGATCGCGAGCTCACCGTCGGTGGTCAAGTCGTCCTGCGTGATGGCACCCGCCACTTGGTCAACACCGGCCCGCTGCTTCGTCTTCCCTCGCTGGCGATTCACCTCTACCGCAAGGATGAGTTCAAGCCGGATCGCCAGCGCCACATGCAGCCAGTGCTCTCCGTGGGCACTCCGGAAACGTCGGTGATGGGGGTCGTCGGCAAGCAGCTGGGCGTCGCCCCGGAAGATATCGCTTCCTTCAACCTCATTACCGCCGATGCCCAGCGCGGTGAGGTCTTTGGCGCCGGCGAAAAGCTCATCGCTGCTGGACGCATGGATAACCTCTCTTCCGTCCACGCCTCTCTGAGGGCTCTTCTCGCCGCCGCGCACAACGCCGATACCATGGAGCACAAGGACATCCTCGTCATGGCGGCCTTCGATCATGAGGAGGTGGGCTCCTCCTCGCGTTATGGCGCGGGTGGCCCGATTCTGGGTGATATTTTGACCCGCACCGCACGGGCGCTCGGGGCGAACGAGGAGCAGCGCTTCCAGATGTTCACGCGCTCCAGTTGCGTGTCTGCCGATGCCGCCCACTCTGTACACCCCAACTACGCGGAGAAGCATGATCCCACGCACCACCCGATCATCGGCCAGGGACCTGTAACCAAGATTAACGGCAACCAGCGCTACGCCTCCGACGCTCACACCGTGGCCCTGTGGGAATCCGCCTGCCGCCGTGCGGACGTTCCGGTCCAGCGATTCGTGGGAAATAACGACGTGCCCTGTGGCTCCACCATCGGACCGATTTCCGCCACCCGTTTGGGCATCCCCACCGTCGACGTGGGAGTCCCAATGCTGTCCATGCACTCGGCCCGCGAGCTGGTGGGCGAGCGCGACCAACTATGGCTTGGTAACGCCCTTGAGGCATACTTGGTGGGTTAATCCTTGCCACCTTCAACTATGTGAAAGGTTCCCACGCCATGGCTTATTCCGGCCCCTTCCGCTACGGCGACCGCGTGCAGCTCACCGATGCCAAGCGGCGTCACTACACCATCGTCCTCGAGGAGGGAGGCCAGTTCCATTCGCACAAGGGCATCATCAACCACGATGATGTCGTCGGCATGGATGAAGGCTCCGTCATCGATTCGACTCTGGGTAGCTCCTTCCTCCTGTTCCGCCACCTCATGGTGGACCACGTCCTGTCGATGCCACGGGGTGCCGCGGTGATCTACCCCAAAGACTCCGCGCAGATTCTGGTCGAAGGCGATATCTTCATGGGCGCACGCGTGCTGGAGGCCGGCGCCGGTTCCGGCGCGCTCTCGATGACGCTGTTGCGCGCCGTGGGGCCGGAAGGCCACGTTTTCTCCTATGAGGTGCGCGATGACCACTTGGAATACGCCGTGGATAACGTCACCGAATACTTCGGTAAACAGCCCGAATGGTGGAGTCCCCGCCTTGGGGACTTGGCCGATGTCACCGTCGAGCAGCTGGGCGGCCCCGTGGACCGCGTCATCCTAGACATGCTCGAGCCCTGGGAGCACCTTGAGAAGGTACGCGACATCCTCATCCCGGGCGGCGTTTTCATGACCTACGTGGCCACCGTGCCGCAGCTGATGAAGGTCATGGAGGGCATCCGCGAGCTCAAGTGCTTTACGGAGCCGCGGGCCTGGGAGTCCCTCGTGCGTGAATGGAAGGTGGAAGGTTTGGCCACCCGCCCGGAGCATCGCATGAACGCGCACACCGCGTTTCTGATCTGGACGCGCCGGCTTGCCGACGGCGTCACTCCACCCCGCCCGCAGCGCCGCGCGCGAAAATAAGCCCCGAGGTTAAACGTGGCGCACTGCGCGCTAGGGTGGACTCTATGAACGATGCCACTCATTCCCAGGAACTTGGCCAGCAGCGTCGCCAGATAGAGCAGCTCGCTGAACGCAATGCCAAGCTTGCTGCCCTGTTGAAGGATGCGCGCACGAAGCTTCAGCAGATGCTCGCGGAGGTTGACGCCCTTGCGGAGCCTGCCTCCACATACGGTGTCTTTCTGGGCTATTCCGGGCGCGCGCATGATTCACGCCGTGACGCCGAGGTTTATACCAATGGCCGAGCCATGCGGGTCAAGATTTCGCCGAACCTGGAGCCCGGCTCCCTGAAAGTAGGGCAGCAGGTGCGCTTGGGCGAGGGCTTCGTCGTCGTGGAGGCCTGCGCCCCGGTAAATACGGGCGCGCTGGCGACGCTCCAAGAACGTCTCGGCACCGACCGCGCCGTGGTCATCAATTCCTCTGGTGAAGAGCAGGTTGTTCTCCTCGCTGCAGCGTTGCGGGATACCGTGCGCGCCGGCGATACCCTCTTGGTTGAGCCCAAATCTGGTGTAGCCACCGAACGCGTGCACAAGACTGAGGTAGCACAGCTCACGCTGGAGGAAGTTCCTGACGTCTCCTACGAGGACATCGGCGGTTTGGATGAGCAGATCTCCCTCATCCGTGACTCCGTCGAGCTGCCTTTCCTGCACCCGGAGCTCTACCGCCAGTACGATCTCCAGCCGCCCAAGGGCGTACTGCTCTACGGCCCGCCGGGCTGCGGAAAGACGCTTATCGCCAAGGCGGTGGCGCATTCGCTGTCCGCGTCGCTGGGAGCTAGTGCCCCCAGCTACTTCCTCAATGTGAAGGGCCCAGAACTGCTCAACAAGTTCGTGGGCGAGACTGAGCGCCGCATCCGCCTCATCTTCGAGCGCGCCCGCGAGCTAGCCTCCGAGCCCACCGAGGATGGCAGCCAGCGCCCGGTCATCATCTTCTTCGATGAGATGGAGTCCATCTTCCGCACCCGTGGTTCCGGCGTGTCCTCCGATATGGAAACCACCGTCGTCCCGCAGCTGTTGACGGAGCTGGACGGTGTGGAAAAGCTCAGCAACGTCATCGTCATCGGTGCCACCAACCGTGAGGAACTCATCGATCCCGCCATCATGCGCCCGGGGCGCCTCGACATCAAGATCCGCGTCAACCGCCCGACAAAGCAGGGTGCTCGGGAAATCTTCGCCCGTCACTTCCCGGAATCCGTCCCCCACGAGGGTGATCTTTCACAGCTCATCGATACCGCGGTGGACGCTCTCTACGCCGAGCGGCCCTTTGTCACTCTGCACTTCGCTAACGCGGATCCGCGCGTGCTGCACTACCGGGACTTCGTGTCTGGCGCCATGATTGCCAACATCGTCTCCCGTGCCAAGAAGCTAGCGATTAAGGAAGCGTTGGACGCAACAAACTCTGCTGGGGGAGCGCAGCCCGCAGGCATCACCGCCGCGCACCTGCACCAGGCCATCGCGGCCGAGCAGGCAGAATCTGAATACGTACCGACTTCTGCCAACCCGGAGGAGTGGGCGAAGATCGTCGCCGGTACCTCCGCTGGCGCGCATGTCACCGGGGTCGAATTGATGGGAGTACAACCGTGAGCCGTGTTCTAGGAACCGAAACTGAATATGGGATCTCCACGCCGTCCAACCCGGCGTTATCACCGATTGTGACCTCCACCCATGCTGTTGTGGCTTATGCCGCCCTGCATACCGGTGCGCGCTCCCGCTGGGATTTTCGGGAGGAGCACCCACTGCGCGATAGCCGCGGCTTCGATCTCAAGCGCTACCACACGGTGCCCGTGGTGGACCCGAATGCCTTGGGTGTGGCCAACGTGGTGACCGCTAATGGCGCGCGTTTCTACGTCGATCACGCCCATCCGGAGTACTCCTCGCCGGAGTGCACGAATGCCTGGGATGCCCTGCTTTACGACGCCTCCGGCGACCTGATCCTTCGTCGCGCAGGGGAGGCCGTAGCATCGCTGACCGCTCAGGGCACGTCCGTGTTGGCCACGCATGATCCCTGCCCACCGCTGAAGTTCTACAAGAACAACGTGGACGGTAAGGGGGCTTCCTATGGCAGCCACGAAAACTACCAGTACTCCAGGGATACTGACTTCGATGACATTGCCCAGGGATTGATTCCTTTCTTCGTCGCTCGCCAGGTGGTCACCGGTGCCGGACGCGTGGGATTGGGTGCTGATGGTGAAGAACCTGGTTTCCAGATCTCACAACGCGCGGACTATATCGAGCAGGAGATCTCCCTGGAAACCACCCTCAACCGCGGCATCATCAACACCCGTGATGAACCACATGCGGTCGCCGAGGACTTCGGTCGCCTGCACGTCATCATCGGTGATGCCACGATGTCCCATACCTCGACGCTGCTCAAGCTGGGCATGACCTCGCTGGTACTCGATGCCATCGAGAGCGGCGTGGACTTTAGTGACCTGCGCCTAGCAGAGCCGGTGGAGGAGGTGCAGCGGGTGAGCCGCGACCTCACTGTGACTCATAAGCTGGCGCTTCGCGACGGCCGCCACCTCACCGCCCTCGACATCCTCGCCGTCTACCGGGAGAGGGTCACCGCCACCACTGAGGCGGATGAAAAGGTGCTCGCCGCCTGGGATGAGGTTGTCGCGCTTTTGGCTGATAATCCGCTCAAGGCCGCCCACCTGCTGGATTGGGTGGCCAAGTATCGCTTGATTAAAGGCTACCTTGACCGCGGCGTCGCGGCCGATGATCCGAAGCTGGCTCTGATCGATTTGCAGTACACAGACATCGACCCCGCAAAATCCCTTTACCATGCGCTCGTGCGCAAGGGACAGATGCGCACCCTGGTCAGTGAGGAAGAGATCGCAGCGGCAGCAGAGACGCCGCCCAGCGACACCCGCGCCTACCTGCGCGGCCACGCTACCCGAAAGTTCGGGGAGGATGTCCTGGCTGCGTCCTGGCAGTCACTGACCTTCCGCATCGGTGAGGCCGAGGGAGCCAACTCTGGAACCGCCTGCGTGGCGCTCGACGACACCACAAGACTCGGGCAAGACGAGGTGGGCGCTCTACTGGAATCTGCGGGCAGTGCCGCCGACTTCGTTGATAGTTTGCGCCAGCTCGGGGTGCGAATCGAGTACCCTACACTGTATTAGCGCAGCATTCTCCACTCGCGAAAGGAGCTCTCACCATGAGCGGACAGCAGTCCCAGATTAATGCCGGTGGCGGTAACGGGCAGGGAGGTGATTCCTCGGAATTCGATGCCGGACAAGTCAGCATCAACAGCGCGGGTACCGATGATCTTCTCGATGAGATTGACGGCCTCCTGGAATCCAACGCCGAGGAGTTTGTGCGCTCCTACGTCCAAAAGGGCGGCGAATAAAGGTGGAGCAGCCCTCCGGTAGCGCCCCCGTTTATGCACGGCGGATTATGGGCATCGAAACCGAGTACGGCATCACCGCGAGCGCAAGCGATGGACAGCGGGTGATGTCCCCGGATGAGATCGCCCGCGTGCTTTTCCGGCCCATCGTGTCGACGTACTCCTCCTCGAATATCTTTAGCCCCAACGCCTCCCGCCTCTACCTCGACGTCGGCTCCCACCCGGAGATCGCTACCGCCGAGTGCGATAGCCTGAGCCAGCTCATTGCCTATGAGCGCGCCGGCGATGCCATGGTCAACCGCATGGCCGTGCAGGCGGAGGAAGCCCTAGCGGACGAGGGGGAGAAGCGCGCCGTCTATCTGTTCAAGAACAACGTCGATTCTGCGGGCAATTCCTACGGCTGCCACGAGAACTACCTCATCGGCCGCCACGTGGTGCTCAAGGACCTCGGCAAAGCTCTCCTGCCATTCATGATCACCCGGCAGCTCATCTGTGGCGCGGGGATGATTAGACCTGCTAAGGGTGAGGAACCAGCGCGTTTCGTGCTCTCACAGCGTGCCGACCAAGTCTGGGAAGGTGTGTCCTCCGCGACGACTCGCTCGCGGCCCATCATCAATACCCGCGATGAACCACACGGGGATTCGAAGCGTTTCCGTCGCATGCACGTTATCGTCGGCGACTCCAATATGGCTGAGCCCACGATGGCCGTCAAAGTTGGCTCCACGCTGCTCATGCTGGAGATGCTGGAGGCCGGTTTTGAGGTGCCGAACCTCTCGGTTCTCGAACCTATTCAACACATCCGCGCCATCGCGCTCGACCCGACCGGTCGCACCCAGCTCCCGCTTGAGGGAGGCGGCAGCACCACCGCGCTCGCCGTGCAGCAAGAGCTCTGTACCGCCGCTGAGCGTTGGCTGGAACACCGCGAGGACACAGGCACGCCAACGGCTGAGCTGGCCCGTGTCGTGGACTTGTGGAAGCGCACCCTCCAGGCCATTGAGACTCAGGATTTCTCCGGTGTTGACCGCGAGATCGACTGGGTCATCAAGCGCAGCCTGCTAAACCGCTACCGCGAGCGCCTGGGCGGGGATTGGTCGCACCCCAAGCTGGCACAGATTGACCTGACCTACCACGACATCCGTCCCGGCCGTGGCCTCTACAGCGTATTGGAGCAGCGCGGCATGGTGAAGCGCTGGATCGACGATGCTGCAATCGATGCTGCCGTCGACACCGCCCCGCGAACCACCCGTGCCAAGCTGCGCGGGGAGTTTCTCGCTGTTGCCCGCGAGCTCGATGCCGCGGTAACGGTGGATTGGACGCGGATGAAGGTCAACCGGCCGGAGCCAATGACCGAGGAATTCTCCGACCCCTTTGTGTCCGAGGACCCGCGCCTAGATGGGTTGTTAGACTACATGCGTTCGCACCCAGGCTCGTAGAGCCGTAGAGCTGATCAAGGAACCTGCCACTATGCCTTCAGCAGATCGCACTGCAGCCCGGACGCCGGTCAGAGACCGCGCTATCGAAAGGCTCACCAACCTCACCTTTGCGCTGCATGGCGCCGCGCACCAAGGCGGGGTTCCTGACCGCAGCGCAGCCTGGATTCGCAGCCACGTCGAGGGCTACCAGTCTCGCAGCGACGAGGCTTTTCAGAAACAACTTTCCCGCGACATTGTGACCCTGCAGCGCGCTGGTGTTCCGGTAGTGCATAGCAGTGGGGCAGAAGGTTCGCTGTACCGGCTCGATCCCGAAAGCTACCAGCTACCTCCCGTCGATTTCACGCCACAGGAGGCCATGGTGTTGGGCGTAGCCGGCGGCATTGGCACACCGGGAGGCTTAAGCGATTTCAGCTTGTCCGCGTGGACCAAGCTGGCTGCCTCGGGCGCCTCCCGCGACTTGAGCGGAGCGCCCGTCTACACCGCTGTCAACGACATGACCAGGCTGAGCCCGGAGCTCGTCACCGCGGTGATTACCGCCGTGCGTGCAGGGCTGCGCATATCCTTTGATTATTACGCTACGCCCTCTGCCGAAGCAGTTCGCCGCCACATGGATCCCTGGGGGCTGGTCAACCACCGAGATCGCGTCTACCTTGTCGGCTGGGACGTGGACCGCCAGGCACCTCGGACTTTCCGTGCCACCCGCGTGGACAACGTCAAGCGTTCGCGTCATGCAGCCACACACCTCGAGCCCACCGCACCACTGCAAGATCTCGTTGTGGAGGCACTAAACCGTGGCGATACCGTGGACGCTCTCCTTGACGTACCAGAGGGGCAAGCTGTCGAACTTGTCGACGCCGGACGCAGGCGCGAGGACAACCTCGTAGAACTCACCGCCGTGCGGCGGGATTGGCTGGTGCGCACGGCGGCCGGTTATGCCCCGGACGTGGTCGTGGTTGAACCGCCAGAAGTTCGTGCCGACATCATCGCACTCTTGAATGTCGGCGGGAACGATACAGCGACAACGGCAACCACGGTTAAGACCATGGAGTTTAGGGAGGAGGCCCGCCATGGCTGATCAGCCCCGCAAACTGCAGTCCCTGGTTCGTTCCCTCAACCTCATCCCTTACCTGCGTAACCACCCGGGGTTGACCCCGATGGAGGCAGCGGAGGATTTGGGGATGACCCCGGTGGAGCTCAAGGACGCCATCGACCGGCTCTTCTGCTCCGGGGTGGGCCGCAATACCGAAGACCTCATCGATTTGAGCTTTAGTTACCGCGATGGCATCGAGATTTACAACGACCAGGGCCTCACCCAGGCACTACGTTTGACCCCCACCGAAGCTGGTGCACTATTGCTCACCCTGGAGTCTTTAGAAGCGATGCCGGGGCTTGTCGATGTCTCAGCGGTCCACTCCGCCGCCGCGAAGCTGCGCGAGATCATGGATGAAAAGACCGCCGCCATCTATGACTCCCTAGCCACGATTGATCCCGAAGAATCGCAGGTACAAGCAGCACTAGCGGGGGCCGTCGACAAGCGCCAGCAAGTGCGTTTTACCTACTGGAGTATGTCCTCCAACCGGACCAGCGAGCGTACCGTGCATCCGGCCCGCATCTTCATCGTGGATGGCGAGCCCTACCTCGTGGCATGGGATGACTCAGTGGGGGACCACCGCACCTTCCGCCTCGACCGCATGAGTGATGTCGAGGTACTCGAAGCTTCCGCTACCCCGCACGTACGAGAGCTGGATTTCAACCCAGACTCACCCTTTGGTCTAGATCACACTCTTGTTGCGGAGCTGGAGATTAACCAAGAATTCACCTGGCTAGCAGAACACTACGACATCACTCTAGGCGAAACACTTGAAAATGGGTTCATAGCTGCGCAGATGCCCGTCGGATCCGAGACATGGTTTAGTCGTTTCGCCCTCGGGCAAGCTGACCGTTTGCGGGTCGTGGGACCCCAGAAGCTTGTCGAGGCCATTTCGGAGCATAGAAATCGGGCGCTGGAGCGTTATACTCAACTGCCAGACTAAGAGCTCTCCTGCGTGCGCCCCGTGCAGCACTTCGTTGTGTGGAACCGTACGCTTTATCGACCTAGAAAGAAGGGGCACCCTCAATGACCGTGGGACCTTTGGAAATCGGCCTTGTCGTTCTCGTTATCGTGCTGTTGTTCGGCGCTAAGAAGCTGCCAGAGCTAGCTCGCTCTATGGGCCGGTCCATGCGCATCTTCAAGTCTGAAGTAAAAGAAATGAAGGAGGAGAACAACACTCCTGAGCAGCAGGCCCAGATTGCTGCTTCCAAGAAGAATGACGAAGACTTCTGGAATAGCCCGGAAATGCAGCCGCGTGCTTCTAAGCCGGCTGACGGAAACCAGAACTAATAATCTTTTCTCGGCAAGCAGGCCGCGCTCTGAGTTTTTCGGAGCACTAGGGCCTTGCCTGCCGCCGTGGGCTTTTCTGTGGAGGTCTTGCTGTGAGTGCCGCGAGCACACCGTCTAATGCTGGTTCTAACACGCGGAAACAAAAATGGGGCTCAAAGCTACGCCGCAAGCCCAAGAATCCGACGGGGGAGATGACCCTCGTCCAGCACCTCCAGGAGCTGCGCCGACGCATCGTCATTTCTCTCCTCGCTTTGGTGGTTGGCGCCATCATTGGTTTTATTTGGTACCAGAACGCCCCGTTTGGCACGTCACCGCTGGGCGAAATCCTGCGCGGTCCTTATTGTTCGCTTCCTGAGGAAAAGCGTGTTTCTTTCACCTCCGACGGTGAGTGCCGCCTGCTTGCCACCAGCCCGTTCGAAATGCTGTTATTGCGCCTCAAGGTCGGTGCGTTGGCTGGCGCCGTATTGTCCTCACCGGTCTGGCTCTACCAAATCTGGGCCTTCATCGTGCCTGGCCTCCACAAGAACGAACGCCGCTTTACCTTCTTGTTTGTCTCGACAGCGGTTCTGCTTTTCGTCCTCGGCGCGGTTCTTGCCTACGTCATCCTTTCCGTGGGCTTGGAATTCCTCATGGGGATGGGCTCCGAATACCAGACTGCGGCACTGACGGGTGAGCGATACTTCTACTTCTTGCTAGCGTTGCTCCTGATTTTCGGCGTGAGCTTTGAGATCCCACTACTCGTGGTCTGCCTCAACCTGATTGGTGTATTGGAGTATGACCACGTTAAGGACAAGCGCCGCATCATCATTGTCGCCATCATGATTTTCGCGGCGGTTGTCACACCGGGCCAAGAGCCCTTCTCAATGTTGGTCTTGGCCGGTGCCCTCGTAATCCTTGTCGAGATAGCTTTCCAATTCTGCCGCATCAACGACAAGCGCCAGAAGCGCCAGCGCCCAGACTGGATGGACTTGGATGATGAAATTGCCTCGTCCTTGGATGAAGGCCCGGGTGCCATAAGCGCACCAACTCCTGTATCTGCATCCACAAGCGTTTCCGCTTCTTCGCGGCCAGTATCTTCCAGGCCTGTGGCCCCGGCTTCGACTCCTGATTCTCGGGTGCCGCAGCCACAACAGACGAATACTCAGCCCCCGCAGAGCGGCTTCTTCGACGACGTTCTCTAGCCTCGTCAGCCTTCTTAGGGATCTTGTTCAATCGTTCTGCTTGGCGCCGGGGACCGGCGCGCTAGTACGCCGTCCCTGACAGGTACCCTGGGGACTTATGACACTGACGCATCTGGACGAGTTCACCCAAGCACTTCCGTACTCACTGGATGATTTCCAAATCCAAGGATGCCAAGCCGTCGAAGCCGGCCACGGCGTTCTGGTCTGCGCGCCCACCGGCGCGGGTAAAACCGTGGTGGGTGAGTTCGCCGTGTCCTTGGCACTGCGCCAAGGGACCCGCTGTTTCTACACCACACCTATCAAGGCGCTGAGTAACCAGAAATACCACGACCTGGTTGACGCACACGGTGAGGATGCGGTCGGCCTGCTGACCGGTGATGTCTCCATCAACTCCTCCGCGGACATCCTCGTGATGACCACTGAGGTCCTGCGCAACATGATTTATGCGGGTTCAGGCGCACTGGACCGCTTGACCCACGTGGTGATGGATGAGATCCACTTCTTGGCCGACGCCTCACGCGGCGCAGTATGGGAAGAAGTCATCCTCAACCTGGAGGAGCACGTCTCCATCATTGGTCTATCCGCAACGGTGTCCAACTCCGAGGAATTCGGCCGGTGGCTGACCACCGTGCGTGGTGACACCAAGGTCATCGTCACCGAAAAACGCCCCGTACCGCTGGATCAGTGGATGATGGTCGGCCGCAAAATCTATCCGCTCTTCGAACCCGACTCAGGCGGACAGGTAAACACTGAACTGGCGCGGCGCATCCAACGCCTGGAGGCGGGCGATACCGATAATGGCCGCACAGACTATGCCCAGAACCGTGCGAGCTTCCGTGCTCGCGCCCGTCACAAAGGTGGCGGGCGCCACGACCGGCACAGTGATCGGCGCAGCGGCGCGCCCCGTGCGCAGGACCGCTACCGTCCGCTTGGCAGGCCGGAGGTGCTCAAAGAGCTGCAGGCCATGGAGATGCTGCCGGCGATTACCTTCATTTTTTCCCGCGCAGGCTGCGATGGTGCGCTGTATCAGTGTTTGCGCTCCCGCATGGTGTTGACCTCCCCGGAGGAGGCCACCGAGATTAGGGCCATCGTCGATAAAGGCGTGGAAGGCATCCCGGAAGAGGACCTCAAGGTCCTTGATTTCAAGCGTTGGCGCGAGGCACTCTCGCGCGGCTTTGCTGCTCACCACGCAGGCATGCTTCCGGCCTTTCGGCACATCGTGGAGGAACTCTTCGTCAAGGGCCTCGTCCGGGCAGTCTTCGCCACCGAAACGCTTGCCCTGGGCATCAACATGCCGGCGCGCACCGTGGTGCTGGAGAAACTGGTGAAGTTCAACGGCGAGGCACACGTGGACCTGACACCGGGCCAATACACTCAGCTCACCGGCCGCGCCGGTAGGCGAGGCATCGATACCTTGGGCAATGCCGTCGTGCAGTGGGCACCCGCCATGGATCCCACGGCGGTGGCGGGGCTTGCATCAACTCGTACCTATCCGCTTATTTCTACCTTCGAGCCCGGCTACAACATGGCCATCAACCTGCTAGGCATGCTCGGCTTTGAGGACTCGCTGCGCCTGTTAGAAAAGTCTTTTGCGCAGTTCCAGGCGGATGGTTCCGTTGTGGAGGAAACCCGTGAGATTGAGCGCGCCGAGCACCGCGTTCGGGAGCTGCGCGCACAGTTGGATCAGGCCGTGGAAAACCTGGCCCCGCCAGCCACCGATGGCGAAGACCCAGCTGAGATTCTCATGGATTATATGCGGCTGCGCCGCGCACTAACTGAGGAGGAAAAGTCAACACGGGCTTCCAAGAAGGAGGAGCGCAACAAGGAGGTCGCGGCGGTCCTTGCCCGACTCCAAGTGGGAGAAGTCATCGCTATCGCCACGAAGAAGCGCCCAACGCTGGCTGTCGTCATTACCCCGGCAAACCAGACTGCTGATCCGCGCCCCTGGGTTACCACAGAGACGGGGTGGTCTGGTCGCATCGATTCGGCCGGTATTGATAATCCGCCAATCGTCGTCGGCCACATGAAGCTACCGCGCGCAGCACAAAAGAATCCGCGCCGTCATACCCGGTATGTGCAGGATGCCTTTAAGCGTGACTACTACAAGCGGCCGAAGAAGATGCGCACCGAGCCGCGCAATCGCCCCAACAAGAAGATCGCGCAGTTGCGCGATGCCCTCCGCGAACATCCGGTGCACCATTGGCCGGCGACCGACCGCGAGCAATTGGCCGGTGTGGCACAAAAGCTGGCGCGCCGCGAGAGAGAACTGGCGCGACTAGAGGCCAAGGTAGAGCGCGCCACAGATACGCTTGGCCGCACGTTTGAGCGCATCGTGGACCTGTTGGCAGAGATGGACTACGTGGAGTTCGAAGGCTATGGCGAGAACCGCGAACCGGTCATCACGGACGAAGGCGAGCGCTTGGCCAAGATCCATTCCGAATCCGACCTCCTGGTTGCACAATGCCTCAAGCGCGGTATCTGGAACGAGCTTGACCCGGCGGAGCTCGCTGGTGTGGCTTCGCTCTGTGTCTTCGAAAACCGCAAGGCCACCCGCGGCGAACCTGGCGCAGCAACCGACGAGATGGCGGACGCCATGAACGCAACCTGGCGCATCTACGGAGAGCTTGTTGCTGATGAGAAGCGCCATAACCTGCCGCAGACCCGTGAACCGGAACCTGCCTTTGCGCTCGCCATCCACCAGTGGACCGCGGGCGCCCCCTTGGCTTATTGCATGGCCGCGGCAAACGAATCCGGCGCGGAACTCACCCCCGGTGACTTTGTCCGCTGGTGCCGACAGGTCATCGACCTGCTCCAGCAGGTGGCCAAGACCGGCTACGAGGACGAGATTCGCCGAAATGCCCGGCGCGCCATTGACGCGATCCAGCGCGGCGTCGTCGCTATCGGCGCCTAGGCTTAGCGCCTAGTTTTCGGAGCCACCGCGAAGCAGTGCCGTGGCTGCCGCCGCGAGTGCTTGGCGGTGGGGCGCAACGAGTGCCACAGTGGCGAGCTTGAGGTTGCGCCCCAGCGGGTTAAGTATGAGGGCTTGCGTACCGATGACGGCGTCATCGACTACAGCTGGACCGCCCGAGTCACCTTTGACTGCCGGAATCGTGTTGAAAACAAATCCGGCGGGGGAGACAGTGGTGCGGAAGTCAATGGACCAGGTGCGGAAGAAGGGAAGGAGAAAAAGCCCACTGCGTTGCTGGGCACGGCGAGCTTTTCCGCCGTATCCCCAGGTGGTGACTGGGGCGCGGAATGGTGGGGTGCTTTTTGCAAGCCCAGGAAGGTCCCGGGGAGGGGCCGGCCGGTCTAGCAAGCACAGCGCCATGTCGGTCCCGTCAATCGTGCGCACGGCGGCCACGCGCCGCTTGAACCCGCCACTCACCTTGTAGTGATCCCCTCTGTCAAGGCCGCTGCGGAAAAAGTGCGCGCAGGTCAGAACCAACCGGGTTGCCTGCTGGGTGCGGGGGCCTAAGGACGCATCGATGAGCACTCCCGAGCAATAGCTTGAGCGATTACGGATCTTGACGGCAGCGCGATGGGAATTCACGCCTCCCAGCTTAACCGGACGAAGGCGGGCGGTAGGCTGACTGTCATGACTGATTATGCGTCCCGACTGAGCCGCTCCCGCACTATCGCCGCTGCTAAGGGCATCGACATCCTGTTAGTGGGGACAGGTGCCGAATTCGCGTACCTCACCGGTTCGTGGGTTTCCTCCCACGAGCGCCTGACCTGCTTGGTTATCCGCCCCGATGCCGAACCGGTAATCGTCGCCCCCAACACCGACATTGAGTCGCTTCAGGGCGTTGCAGCCCACCTAGTGGGATGGAGCGATGGGCAGGATCCCTATGCGCTGGCTTTGGAAGGCGTGCGCCCCAATACCGTTGCCTTGGGCTCCTCCCTGACCGCCGATCACGTATTGCGTTTCCAGTCCGCAATTCGAAGCCAGCTAGATCCGTCCTCGCCGGATGTAACGCACGTGGAATACCTTCTAGCTACTGAGGCACTGGCTGAGCTCTTTAGTCGCAAAGACCCAGACGAGGTGGCGGAGCTACGCGCTGCCGCGGCGGCTATCGATGCCGTGCACGCCGAGGTCCCGCGTCTCTTAGAACCGGGACGCACTGAGGCCGAGGTAGCGTCTGATTTGCGGGAACTCATTTTGCGCGAGCACCGAGAGGTGGACTTCATCATTGTTGGTTCCGGCCCAAACGGGGCGAACCCGCACTACGACTATGGGGACAGAGAACTTGGCGCGGGCGATCCCGTGGTGGTGGATATCGGAGGGACGCTGCCGTCCGGTTATCACTCTGACTGCACCCGCACCTATGTGGTGGGGGCAGCCCCCTCTGCGGCACCCGCCGATTTCCAGGAGGCCTACGCGGTGTTGGAAAAGGCCCAGGCTGCCGGACGAGCTGCCGCACGCCCGGGGGCGAGCGCCCAGGATATTGACCGCGCCACACGCAAGATGATCGATGATGCTGGGTGGGGCGAGTATTTCACGCACCGCACCGGGCACGGCATTGGCTTGTCCACACACGAGGAGCCCTTCATCATGGAGGGAAATGAGCTGGAGCTTTCCCAGTCCATGGCCTTTTCTATTGAGCCGGGTATCTACGTGCCGGGTAAGTGGGGCATGCGTTTGGAAGACATCGTGGTGACCACTGAATCCGGGTGTGAGTCCCTGAACCAGGCACCGCGGGGGTTACGCTAATGAGACGCACTGGTGCGCTGTTGATTCTTGGCGGGCGCAGCGATATCGGCGGCGAGCTTGCGCGTCGGCTGTGCGCAGGCCGCCCAGTGGTACTTGCCGCGCGGGGTGAGCACGGTATGGAGGAACTCACCACAGAGCTTCTCCGCAGAGGGGCGATTTCCGTGCACACGCTATCTTTCGACGCTGCGGATGTCTCCTCCCACCGCGCGGTCATCGAACAAGCCTCAGCACTCGCGGGTGAGGACATCACAACAGCAGTCGTCGCCTTCGGAATCCTGGGTGATCAGGAACGCGCCGAGCACGACGAGGCCCACGCCTTCGACATAGCACTGGTGGACTATGCAGCACAGGTATCCATGCTCACCGTGCTCGCTGATGTCATGACCACGGGCCACATCGTGGCCTTTTCGTCCATTGCCGGCTGGCGTGCGCGCAGAGCCAACTATGTCTATGGCTCGACCAAGGCAGGCCTGGATGCTTTCTGCCAGGGTTTGGCGGATCGGCTGCAGGGCAGCGACCTAGCCCTGATCACCGCGCGCCCCGGGTTCGTCATCGGATCCATGACTGAGGGGATGAAACCCGCGCCCTTGTCGGTGACCCCAGACGTCGTGGCACAAGCTGTGGTGAAGGCCATCGAGTCCTCGTCGGGTACCGGGTCCCCGTCGGATTCACGGCCGGTCTCCCGCACGCTATGGATCCCTCGGAGGCTTCAGGTGTTGGCTTGGATCATGAAGCTGGTCCCACGGCCAATCTGGCGGCACATGCCGCGCTAGTGATGCCCGAGGGCGGGAGAGTTGAGGGCGGGAGAGTTAGCGTCAAAGATGAAGCCGCGCGGGGCAAGGACTCGCAAGACGACGTCAGCATCGCCTTCGGGCAAATCGTGGATGACCAAACCCCGCCACGGCGTTACTGAAATCGAAGCGCCCAGCTGGGCGATGAGTCCTGCGTACTCCCCAGGCAGCACGCCATCCTGCAGGCCCGCACCCAGATCGACGCGGCCGGGCTCAGTGTGTTCGGTCAGCCAGCCGATGGGCAAGGTCGGCGCGGCAAAGGCAGCACGCGTCGGTGAGGGGAAGCCATCGATGGCTTCAGGGCGCTGAGCAGATAGCTCGAGCACGTAGTCGACGAGCTGAGAAATCGCATCGTCTAGTTCTAGGACCGGACCGGTAACCGCCCCCTCTCGGATGAGGCGCGCGGAGCTGGCGTCCTCGTCTTCTCCAGTGCTAGCACCGGATAGTTGGAGCCCAGCCGCCACACCGTGTGAGAGGAGATCGCCCGCGCCACCATCGATACCAAAGACTGCATCCTGGTCGAGAGCGGCGGAGGCTCCTTCGGCTGCAGCCAGGGCATCAGCAACGCGCTGCGCCACACGGCGTGCATGAAGGGAGAGGGGAGAGGCCAGCACGTGGGCGTCGGTGGTGGGCAGGGGGACATCGCCAAGCACCTGCTCATCGCGGATGCCGCGCAGGCTGATGACGCTGTGCTCCTCAAGGTACACATGGCCATCGCCATATTCCCTGGCGGCCTGGCCTAGGGCAAGCCACTGCTCGGGGGTGACAACACCGCCGGCGGGATGGAAGCGCAAGGTATCGGATTCGGGATGCTTCGACTCGGGGAGGGACATGGTAGGTCAGTCTAATCGCTCCGGGAGGGTCTCCAGCGAACCGGCAGGTCCAGCAAGTATGGTGGGCTGCATGCCGTTTCTTCTGTTCATCGCGTACATTCTCCTCGAAACCCTGGCTTTCTGGGCAGTTGCCGAGTGGATTGGTGTGCTGTGGGCGCTGCTCGCTTTGGCGCTGACCATGCTCTTCGGTATGACGATAGCCAGCTGGGAAGTTCGCCGCATGATGGTCAGCCGCATCCGCCAAACCGAAGACGGAGTCTATGTAATGGAGGATCCCACTCCAGGTAAAACAGCCGGCAACGTCGGCCTGACTATGGTGGGCGGAATCCTGCTTTCGCTGCCCGGCTTCGTCTCCACGATCATCGGGGTTCTGCTCATTTTTGCGCCAACGCGTTCCATCATCCGCACGCTTCTTGCCGCGTCGATGTTCCGGAAAATCGAAGACATGGGCGTGCGCGTTTACGAGGCCTCACCCATGGCGCAGCACCGCGACTCCTATGGATCCTTTGGAAACTTCGGTGCGGGCACTGCCGGCAGCGCCATGGGAAGCAGGGGACAAGCGGACCAAACGCACGAAGTCCTCGATGAAGATGAAATCCGCACATGGACCCAACACGTCAAGCCCGAAGACTTTGAGGACGGAAATAAATAGTGCTCGCTGTGTGTGCCCGGCTTGTCCTCGCAGCTCTTTCGGGCGCGGTCACGTATCTGTCGGTGGAGCCGCGCGGCTGGTGGGCTGCGGGAATCATTGGGGTGGCCATGTTGGTGGCTGCGTTATCTCCTTGGCGAAAGCCCCTGCATTTAGGGTGGGCGGCGCTCATCGCTGTGGTCCATAGCGCTGTCTTGTATCTATTCACCCTGCCGTGGATTGGTGAGCTCGTGGGCAACATGCCCTATATTGCGCTCGCTATCTTCCTGTCCTTGTACAGCATCCTCCTCGGCGTCGGCGGGGCAGCGTTGCTGCGCCTGAATTATGGCTTTGCACTTTTTCCCTTCTTTTATGTGGCGGTGGAAATGCTGCGCTCCTCCGTGCCCTTTGGAGGGTTTTCCTGGGTACGTCTGGCGTGGGGACAGATTGAAGGGCCGCTTGCCAACCTTGCCCCATGGGGTGGGCCTGCGCTCATTAGCTTTGCGGTCGTCTGCGTCGCCGCGGGTGTGGTGGGCCTTACGCGCGCACCACGGTTGGCCTGTGCCTTGCTGGCGGTGCCGCTTCTTGCAGGGCTCATCGCAGCGCAAGGCGTGAATCGACCGAACCACACCACAGGCACGGTCACGGTAGCCGCCGTCCAGGGAAACGTCCCGCGGCTGGGCCTTGACTTTGCAGCGCAACGCCGCGCAGTGTTGGATAACCACGTCCGCGTCACTGAGCAGGCAGCCCAGGATGGCGCTGAGCCAGACATCGTCATTTGGCCTGAGAACTCCTCCGATATCAATCCTTTTGCCAACGAGGACGCACGGGCGCTTATCGACGGCGCCGCCCACGACATCGACGCCCCCATCTTGGTCGGAACTCTCACCCGAGATAAGGTCGGCGCGCGCAATACTATGCAGGTATTCAACCCGGATGGCTCGGTGGGGCAACACCACTACAAGAAGTACTTGCAGCCCTTTGGTGAGACGATGCCGATGCGCGAATTCTTTAGGAAGATCACTGATCTGGTAGACCTAGCGGGCGATATGAAGCCCGGTGACGGGTCAGGCGTGGTGACCATGGCCGGGACTGCAGTGGGCGTTGCTACGTGCTACGAGGTCAGCTTTGACCAGGCGTTCCGAACGGCAATCGATAACGGCGCACAGATTCTCACGACGCCGACAAATAACGCCACGTTCAGCGATTCTGACATGACCTACCAGCAGCTGGCCATGAGCCGCCTGCGCGCGATAGAAGCGGACCGAGCCGTGGTTGTGGCCGCCACATCTGGAGTCTCAGCCATCGTGCACCCCGATGGTTCAGTGAGCCAAGACAGCGGTATCTTTGAACCGGCTTATCTCGAAGAGGAACTTCCGCTGCGAGAAGGGCGTACATTTGCGGTGCGTTATGGTTCGCTCCTGCAGTGGCTCATGACTATTATTGGAACGGTCTGCGCGCTGTTTGCGATCTATTCCACCCGCTTGTCCGGACGACGCAGCGCGTCTTAAAGCAGAAACCTAAAGGAGCAAGGAACTAGTGAGCTCGACCCACGAATCTACTCTAGTCATCATCCCCACCTACAACGAGATTGAGAACCTGCCGCTGATTACCGGCCGCGTGCGCAAGGCCACTCCCGAGGTTCACATCCTGATCGTGGACGATAATTCCCCGGATGGCACCGGAGAGGCTGCAGACAAGCTGGCCGCCGAGGATCCTCACCTGCACGTGCTGCACCGCGAAGGCAAGGGTGGCCTTCTCGGCGCTTATATCGCCGGCTTCGAGTGGGGCCTAGAGAAGGATTACCAAGTTCTGTGCGAAATGGACGCCGACGGCTCCCACGCGCCGGAGCAACTCCACCTCTTGCTTGAGGAAATCGAGAAGGGCGCAGATCTGGTCATTGGCTCTCGCTACGTACCGGGTGGAGAGACAGTGAACTGGCCTGCCAACCGCGAGCTGCTTTCCCGCCTGGGCAACAAGTACATTTCTGTCGCCCTGGGTGCTGGCATCAATGACATGACCGCTGGCTACCGCGCTTTCCGGCGCGAGCTGCTTGAGCACCTCGACTTTGAAGAGCTCTCCAACGCCGGATACATCTTCCAGGTGGACGTTGCATTCCGCGCCATCAAGGATGGCTTTGATGTCCGCGAGGTTCCGATCACCTTCACCGAGCGCGAGCTTGGTGAATCCAAGCTGGACGGCTCCTTTGTCAAGGATTCCCTGCTCGAAGTAACCAAGTGGGGTGTGTCTCACCGCTCTGAGCAGATCAGCGATTTCACTTCGGAGATTTCGAAGATCACCTCCCGCACGGTCAAGGACATGGAGCTTGGCCACAAGGTCACCACGGTCAAGAACGCTGTATCGGACTTCGTTTCCGAAATCTCCAACCTAGTTAAAGGCACCTTCAAGAAGTAACTCGATGCCCACGGCGCCTCATACACGCCCGTGAATAAGAAAGCTAAGCCCGGAAGCCGCAGTATGGCCTCCGGGCTTTTTGCCGTAGTGACCAGTACTAGTGCTAATGTCATAAGTAGCACTTTAGCTGGTGCACAGTGACTTAATTCACTGTTTCTCACACTACGGATCGTTCGGCACGTACCTGCCGATGGAGGAGATTTTGCTATGGCAACCGTAACGTTCAAAGATGCTTCCCTAACCTACCCGGGAGCGAAAGAACCCACCGTCAAGAAATTCAACCTGGAAATCGCCGATGGCGAGTTCCTCGTCCTCGTCGGCCCTTCCGGCTGTGGTAAATCCACCACGCTGCGCATGCTGGCGGGTTTGGAAAACGTTACCGACGGTGCCATCTACATCGGCGACAAGGACGTCACCCACGTTGCTCCGCGCGACCGAGACATCGCCATGGTCTTCCAAAACTATGCGCTCTACCCGCACATGACCGTGCGCGAGAACATGGGCTTCGCACTGAAGATCGCCGGCAAGTCCCAAGACGAGATCAATAAGCGCGTCGACGAAGCCGCCGCCACTTTGGGCCTCACGGAGTTCCTCGAGCGCAAGCCGAAGGCCCTGTCCGGTGGTCAGCGTCAGCGTGTGGCCATGGGCCGCGCCATTGTTCGTAACCCGCAGGTCTTCCTCATGGATGAGCCGCTATCTAACCTCGATGCCAAGCTGCGTGTTCAGACCCGTACCCAGATTGCAGCCCTGCAGCGCAAGCTTGGGGTTACCACCGTCTACGTCACCCACGACCAGACGGAGGCCTTGACCATGGGTGACCGCATCGCGGTGTTGAAGGATGGCTACCTGCAGCAGGTTGGAGCGCCCCGCGAGCTTTATGACCGCCCCGCCAACGTCTTCGTCGCCGGCTTCATCGGCTCCCCAGCCATGAACCTGGGCACCTTCTCAGTCAAGGATGGGGACGCCACCTCTGGTCACGCTCGCATCAAGCTTTCCCCGGAAACCCTCGCTGCGATGACGCCGGAGGATAATGGCCGCATCACCATCGGTTTCCGCCCGGAGGCGCTGGAGATCATTCCGGAAGGCGAGTCCACCGAACTTTCCATCCCAATCAAGCTCGACTTCGTGGAGGAACTTGGTTCTGATTCCTTCCTCTACGGCAAGCTGGTGGGTGAGGGCGACCTCGGATCCTCAAGCGAGGACGTCCCCGAGTCCGGCCAAATCGTCGTCCGCGCTGCGCCGAACACCGCGCCTGCCCCGGGCAGTATTTTCCACGCACGCATCGTGGAGGGTGGCCAGCATAACTTCTCGGCGTCGACTGGCAAGCGCCTTCCTTAAGCCCGCGTGCCGGCTGCCCCGCGGCACGTAATAGGTAGGGCAGTTCTAGCCACAATCAGCAGAAAAGGTGGAGTGATTCGCCATGAAAGAGTCCATGAGCATCACCTCGTCGACGTACGCGTCGGCGCTGCTGACACTGCCCTGGGATACGCCCCTGGAACATTGGCCCGATGATCTCATCGCCGCACTGCCCAGGGGTATTTCCCGGCACATCGTGCGTTTCGTGGGGATCAACCGTGGCATCGTCGCGGTCAAAGAAATTGGTGCGCGTACCGCCCACCACGAGTACAAGATGCTGCGTGAACTGCAGCGCCTTGGCGCCCCCAGTGTGCGGCCAGTAGCCGTGATCACCGGACGCCATCCGGCAGAGGAAGACTACGGTGAGCTCACCGCAGCTTTGGTGACCGAGCACTTGGAATTTTCCCTGCCCTATCGCGAGATCTTCTCTCGGCACCTCACGGTCGTGGAAGCGGAGAAGCTCATCCGCGCCCTGTCCGTGCTTTTGGTGCGGATGCATCTGCTCAACTTCTACTGGGGCGACGTGTCATTGTCCAACACTCTCTTTCGGCGCGATGCCGAAACCTATTCCGCCTATCTCGTCGATGCCGAGACAGGAGAGTTCCAGCCCAACCTCTCTGAATCACGCAGGCTTTACGACGTCGACATAGCCCGCGTCAACATCATCGGCGAGCTCATGGACCTCCAGGCGGGTGAATGCCTAGATAGGTCCATCGATGTCATCGCCCTAGGAGGCCTCGTCGAAAGCTCTTATCTTGAACTGTGGACGGAGCTCACCGCGGAGGAATCCGTCGATGCCAGTGAATACTGGCGCGTCTCCGAGAGAATTGACCGCCTCAATCAACTGGGCTTTGACGTAGGGGAGCTCAAGGTCACGAAGGACGATTCGCGGCAGGTTGTGCGCATTCGCCCTGTCGTGGTGGATCCGGGCCACTATCGTGCAGAGCTGCTGAGCTTGACCGGGCTGAGCGTCGAGGAGCATCAGGCCCAACGCCTGTTGGGCTCGATACAGGCCTATCAGGCCGTCGAATGCGGACCGCATGTGGGTCTTACCCAAGCCGCGCATCTTTGGATGACGCATGAATACGAGCCGACCATCGCCGCCGTCCCCGTGGAGATGTTAGACAAGCTGGAGCCGGCACAGATCTTCCACGAAATCGTTGACCATCGCTGGTTCCTTGCCCAAGAAAGGGGAGGGGATGTCACCCTCCCGGAGGCCACGGCATCCTATCTTGAATCCGTGCTTCCTGCCCGCCGCGACGAGGCTCGCCTCCTCAGCACAAGCCCTTCAGAAGAAGACTTGTCATAACCTCTCGCGTGCCCCAACAGCTCCTGCGATCACAAATCCTCCCTCCTATCCTCAGCTGTTTTTTATATGTATTTGTATGGTTTAGGCCCGATTGCCCCATAAATGGGGAAGGTTTCAATGTCCGAATATGGATATGGTCACAATCGGGTGTTTTGGGTCCGAATTCTTTTGAATATGTGGAATTCCTCACTAAGGTGGAAGACAGGCTAACCAGTTCATAGTCGGACTACGATCCGCTATGAAGCACTTGGTGGCGCTGGGAAGAAGCCTTCGTTGCTGGAGGTCTCCCAGACACAACCGAATACGAGCCAGGTATCCATCTCGGCTCATCATCCCGCTTTTCATCAAGAAAGATGAGGACCTCATGAAGCGTCTTACTCGCATCGCATCCATCAGCATGGCATCCATGCTCGCCGCCGCAAGTCTCGTCGCGTGCTCCGGCTCCACCGACGAGGAAGGCGATGTTTACTTCCTGAACTTCAAGCCCGAACAGGACGCGGCATACCAGGAGATCGCAAAGGCCTACACTGAAGAGACCGGTGTTAAGGTCAAGGTCGTCACTGCCGCCTCCGGCTCCTATGAACAGACCCTCAAGGCCGAGATTGGCAAGGACGAGGCCCCGACTCTCTTCCAGGTCAATGGCCCAGCTGGCTTCATCACCTGGCAAGATTACATGGCAGATATGTCGGACACCGAGGTTGCTAAGCAGCTGACCGACGATATTCCGCCGCTGACCACCGAGGATGGCGAGGTACGTGGCGTTCCGTTCGCCGTCGAGGGCTTCGGAATCATCTACAACGACGAGATCTTCGACAAGTACATCGCCACGTCTGGCGCAAAGATCAAGTCCACGGATGAGATCACGAGCTACCAGAAGCTCAAGGAAGTCGCCGAGGATATGCAGGCAAAGAAGGACGAGCTTGGTATCGAGGGCGCCTTCGCCTCCACCTCACTGACATCCGGTGAGGACTGGCGTTGGCAGACTCACCTGGCCAACGCTCCGATCTGGCAGGAGTACCAGGACAAGGGCGTCGAGGACACCAACGAGATCGAGTTCTCCTACAACAAGGAGTACAAGAACCTCTTCGATCTCTACCTTGAGAACTCCACCGTAGAAAAGTCTCTTGCGCCTTCTAAGACGGTGTCCGATTCCATGGCTGAGTTTGCGCAGGGCAAGGCCGCCATGGTTCAGAACGGTAACTGGGCATGGTCCCAGATTTCCGAGACCTCTGGCAACGTGGTCAAGGAAGACAAGATCAAGTTCCTGCCCATGTACATGGGTCTGCCGGATGAAGAAAAGCACGGCATCAACGTCGGTACCGAGAACTACCTGGGCGTGAACTCTGAGGCATCTGAGGTTGACCAGCAGGCCACCAAGGACTTCATCGACTGGCTGTTTACCTCTGAAGCTGGCAAGGAGCACGTGGTTAAGGACCTTGGCTTCATCGCGCCGTTCGAGAGCTACACCGCCGAGGACACCCCCAACGATCCGCTGGCTCAGCAGGTCGCGGAAGCTATCGCTAACAAGGATCTGACCACCTACCCGTGGAACTTCCAGTACTTCCCGTCCCAGCAGTTCAAGGATGACTTCGGCCAGGATCTGTCGCAGTACGCCTCCGGAAAGCTGAAGTGGGAGGACGTCGTCAAGCACTTCAAGGACAACTGGGCTGCTGAGAAGGAATCCAACTGGGGCTAAAGCTCTATCCCCATCTCCCTCGCCACACGCCTTCTAAGTAGCGGACGTCGGGGAGGGGAGTAGGTGAGGGTTGTGGCCCGCGTCGCGTGCTTGTCCGCGAGCGGTTACTCCACATCCTCAGCCTCCTCTCCTCGTCGCCGTCCCGCTGGGAAACGTGTGGCACCACCTGAAATGAAGGTTTCACCACCATGCAAGCAACGCTGAAGAAGTACTTCCCAGTCTTTGTCTTGCCCACCCTTCTGGCATTCATGATTGCCTTCTTGGTGCCGTTCATCGTGGGTTTCTTCCTCTCCTTCACGAAGTTCACCACTATCACCAACGCCAAGTGGGTTGGCATAGACAACTACGTCAAAGCTTTCTCCCAACGCGAAGGTTTCATCTCGGCCTTCGGTTTCACCGTCCTCGTGGTCATCGTCTCCGTGATCACAGTCAACATCTTCGCCTTCCTCTTGGCGTGGATGCTGACCCGCAAACTCCGCGGCACCAACTTTTTCCGCACGGTCTTCTTTATGCCCAACCTTATCGGCGGCATCGTGCTGGGCTATACCTGGCAGACCATGATCAACGCCGTGCTTTCGCACTATGCCACGACGATTAGTGCGGACTGGAAGTTTGGCTATGCCGGCCTCATCATGCTGCTTAACTGGCAGCTCATCGGCTACATGATGATCATTTACATCGCCGGTCTCCAGAACGTCCCACCAGAGCTCATTGAGGCTGCCGAACTCGACGGCGTCAACAAGTGGGAAATGCTGCGCCACGTCACTATTCCGATGGTCATGCCATCCATCACCATCTGCCTCTTTTTGACTTTGTCGAACTCCTTCAAGCTCTTCGACCAGAACCTGGCGCTGACCAACGGCGCTCCTGGCGGGCAAACAGAGATGGTGGCGCTCAACATCGTCAACACGCTGTTTAACCGTATGAATGTCGAGGGCGTCGGCCAGGCCAAGGCTGTCATCTTCGTCGTCGTTGTGGTCGTCATCGCTTACTTCCAGCTGCGCGCGACCCGCTCCAAGGAAATCGAGGCTTAAGTTATGACTACCAGCACTTCAGCGCAGGCTGTTCCGGCCTCGAAGAAGAAGGATCACCAGCTTCCCTCGGATAATAAGACCCGGATGTCTGGCGGCGCCAAGTTCGTGGTCTACGCCATTTTGGCGTTCTTCACCATCGTCTTCCTTGGGCCGATCCTCTTCATCTTCATCAACTCCTTTAAGTCCAAGTTCGCTATCTCCTCCGATCCTTTCTCGCTTCCCATTGGTGAAACCTGGGTCGGCTTCGAGAATTTCCTGGTGGGCTTGACCAAGCAGGGCTTCTTGGAAGCCACGTTGTGGTCCTTCGTCATCACGATCCTGTCCGTCATCGTTATCGTGTTCTTCTCCGCGATGACCGCCTACTACATCACGCGCGTCAAGACGTGGTGGACGAACCTTCTATACTACCTCTTCGTGGTCTCCATGATTATCCCCTTCCAGATGGTCATGTTCCCGACGGTCAAGATTGCAGACATGCTCCACCTCAACAACCCGATCGGCATCGTTGTGCTCTACCTCGGTTTCGGTTCCGGTCTGTCGGTGTTCATGTTTGCAGGCTTCGTCAAGTCCATCCCTTTGGATGTTGAGGAAGCTGCGATGATCGACGGCTGCGGTCCGCTCCAGAACTACTTCCGGGTAGTCTGGCCTATGCTCAAGCCAACTGCCATCACCGTGGCCATTCTTAATGCCATGTGGGTGTGGAATGACTACCTGCTGCCATACTTGGTCATCGGCCTGTCCACGCGATACAAGACCATCCCGGTGGTCATCCAGTCCTTCGTTGGCTCCAACGGTAACCGCGATATGGGCGCCATGATGGCCATGCTGGTACTAGCCATCATCCCCATCGTCATCTTCTACTTCTCCACGCAGAAGCACATCATCGAAGGTGTGGCTGCCGGTGCCGTGAAGGGCTAAACGGGTGCGATAGGTTAAAAACCATGAATCGCATGCTCGGCCCCGAATCGAAGTTCTATGCTGCTCTGAGCCTCTTCGCTGACCTAGTCATCGTCAATGTTCTCTTGGTGATCACGTGCTTTCCCGTGTTCACCGGGGGAATGTCCTTGCGCACCGCCCATGCGGTGACCGGTCAAATGGTCCGCGAGGAAGGTTCTCGCCGCGGCTCGGCCTTCGTTCGGGGCCTTTTGACGCGCCCCGGGGTCAACACCGCATGGTGGCTCATTTGCCTCACCGTCGCCGCCTTGGCCGCGTATGAATTCGCCATTATTGCAAAGGCAGACCTGGGTTCAATGGGCCTAGTACTGCGCGCAGCCTTAATCTCGGGGCTTATCGTATTGGGCTGTGTCAGCGTATGGTTCTTCCATCTCGATGCACCGGGGCTTGGCTTCCGTCAAAGAAGCACACAGGCCATCATGAAGGCGGTAGGGCACCTACCGCGTACTCTATTGGCAGTATTGCCTGGCATCATGCTTGTTCTGTATCCCATCTTTTTCCCGGCGCAGTGGGGAGGCTACCTGTTCTTCCTCGCGGTGCTTGGCCCGGCTCTCGCGGTCTATCTCGCCGAGCTAGTGCTGCAATGGCCCGAACTGAATTCGCTATCACCCGATAGCCCCTCTGCATAACGCGGTGCGCGCCAGCTGGCCCAAAGCCAGAAATAGGGTAGTGGTATCCACGTCATCGTGGAACCACTACCCTGCAGTCTTTGTGGGCTTCCTAGAAGCGCTTTAAGCTTCGCCCTCCTCCTGCGCCTTCTGCTCCTTGAGCAGACGGGCAGCCGCGCGGCGACGAGAACGCAGATTCTCGATGCGCTCGGTCAAGAGTTCATCCAACTCCTCAATGGAGCGGCGCTCGCGCAGCATGTCCCAGTGGGTACGCGGCGGCTTCACGGGCTTGGACTCGACGCCTTCGCCCTCAACCAGAGTGCCGAGCTTACCGTTCTTGCACATCCACTCCTCGGGAATCTCCGCATCGTCAGCGAAGGGCACCTCATAGATGTCGCCGTCTTCGGTGCGGTACTTCACCATTTGGCGTGGGGCCAAGTCGTGGTCGCGGTCGGTTTCGTAGCTCACTGCGCCCATGCGGCTGCCACGGAGTACGCGATCTGCCATGCAACATCATCCTTTTCACGTGTTGAGGTAGGGAAGTGATCAGGGTCGACCCATATCACCCAGAGAACTAACATTATAACGAACGGCCCACTGCCTTTGTTCCCACCCTCGGTTTAATGGGCTAAGGTGTGTGAGGTGATTGGTACACAGGATCCGCAGCCCGGAAAGCCAACAAGGCGCGGCTCGGCTACCTGCCAGTGGTGCGGCAAAGAGATCGTCCAGGGCGGCCGAGGAAGGCCACGCAAGTTTTGCTCGCCCTCCTGCAAGCAACGCGCGTACGAACAGCGCCACAACGTCGCAGGGACGCCCATTCCAGCCAACGCTGTCATCTTGACTCCGGAGAAGGCCGACCGGCTTCGTGACGGTCTCTTTGAGCTTCGATGCTGTGCCGAGGACGTCGCCACGGCGGCGTCGGAAAGCGCCAGCGCGGAAGAAATGGAAGAACTGTGTGCCGAACTAGTCACATTGGCTCGCAAGCTTGAGGAATTGAGATAGCACATGAAATCTGTACTAGGCAACCGCAAACTGATTGTCAGCATCTTCGTGATCCTGATTGTGGCCTCAACGGCACTGGCTCTTGGACCGCTGGCGTTCTCGTTGATCATGGGCCGTGGCGTGAAGACCGAGCCGATCAACGCGGATAAGGTCCATGCCGCAACGACGGACGTCGACGGTGAATGGCAGGTGACGCAAGGTTCAGCGCATAACCACACCTCAGCAGGGTTTACTATCGACGAAATCCTCCCAGCAGATAAGCGCACGACGTCTGGTTCCACCAAGCATGTCACCGGCCAGGCAACCATTCAGAACGGCATCGTCGAGAAGGCGCGCATCACCGTGGACATGTCTTCCTTGACCACGGATAAAAAGGTTCGCGACCAAAACATGAAGACGAAACTCTTTGAGGTCTCAAAGTACCCAGAATCGACCTTTACATTGACCGAGCCGACTGATGTCTCCGCTGTGCCTGACGACGGCTCACTGGTTACCGTGCCACTCACAGGCGACCTCACCATCCACGGTCAGACCAAGAGCATGACGCAGGATTTCCAGGTGGTGCGCGATGGTGACACCATCATCCTGGGCGGCGATATCCCGGTTAACCGTCTCGACTACGGAATTGAGACTCCAGAGATGATCGCCGCGCGAATCTCGGAAACCGGCGAGATCAATGTCCGCGTAACCTTTGAGAAGAAATAGACACGGTTCCTTATGAACTCTCGCTATCTCATTCCAGTCCTGTGGATCCGGCTCGTCATCCTCGCAGGATTCGGCATTTTCATCTGGGTCCAGGACATGAAGCTCCTCGCTGCCTTCTCGGTGTTACTCGTAGCACTTACTGCGGTCCAGCTGGCGATCGCCTACCGTCAGCGCTAAAACTAGCACTCGGTACAGCCACAGGAACATAGCCTAATTACGTAACTGTGACTATATTTGGGCGATAAGAGGGTGCTGGCCGTGCGACAAACGGGGGCGCAGATCGGGAACGCCAAGAGCCAACAGCAATTAACCCCGCCTGCGCCCAGCGCAATTTTTGATACCAATGAGGAGCGCACAAATGGACCACCCGGAAACTGACGGGGGCTAGCACCCACACATCTGCAGGAAAGTCTCATACCGCCAAACGGCACAATGCAAGTGCAGTGAGCATTCCGCGTTACCTACACGGCGAGTGTCCCGAAGCCTAAGCGCCAATCGGCGGCAAGGTGGAGACAGTACGCCTGCCGCAGTTTTGAAACAATCCACGGACACCGACGCCGCACAGTAAAGGCCCAAACCCGAACCCAGGCAGGTTTAGTGGCAAGACCCCGCTTGGCCTACTGCTTAAATAGATGTCCGATAATGTACATTATGTCAGATAATCGGCGTACCCACTTCCCGGCCAATACAAAACTTACTCAAGAAGAATTTTTCACACATTGAGACTTTCATTTCAATACATGAGACGGTAGTGTTTCTCCCATAACCAATCGACCTATCGAAATAATCAAGGAGGGCGCCTCTCACATGACCGCCGTCAGCACCACGCCGCCAAAGACAGCGGCCCCCGCACAGCAGCTCACCAAACGTGACCGCGTGCGTGTGGCCGTAGCATCGACCATTGGTACGACCATCGAGTTCTATGACTTCTATATTTATGCCACGGCAGCCGTAGCCGTCTTTCCTTTCCTCTTCTTCCCGAAGACCGAGGACCCCACCGTTGCTTTGCTCCAGTCTTTTGCCACCTTCGGCCTGGCCTTCATCGCCCGGCCACTGGGCTCAGTGCTCTTTGGACACTTCGGCGATCGCATTGGCCGCAAGGCCACCCTCGTGGGCGCACTCCTCACGATGGGCATTGCCACCTTCATTATCGGTGTCCTCCCCACGTATCAGACCGCGGGCATTATCGCACCGGCCCTGTTGGCCCTGATGCGCTTCTGCCAGGGTCTGGGCCTGGGCGGCGAATGGTCCGGTGCAGCTTTGCTGGCTTCCGAGACCGCCGAGGAAGGCAAGCGCGCTTCCGCCGCCATGTGGCCGCAGTTCGGCGCACCTTTCGGGTTCTTGCTCGCCAATGGCTTCTTCCTGACTCTGGTTGCCACCATGGATTACTCCCGCGGCGACACCACCGGCACCTTCATGGAATGGGGCTGGCGCTTGCCCTTCCTCGCCTCCGCCGTCATGGTGCTCATTGGCCTCTATGTACGCCTGCGCCTGGAGGAAACCCCTGTCTTCCAGCAGGCAGTGGACGAAGGCAAGAAGGTCAAGACCCCCATGGTGGAGGCTTTCCGCACTGCCTGGAAGCCGATGATCATCGGCACCTTCGTCATGGTCTCCTGTTACACGCTGTTCTACCTGGTCACTACTTGGATTCTTTCCTACGGTATCGGCGATAAGACCAAGGAACTGGGTTTGGGAATCCCCTACCTGGAGTTCCTGGAAATCCAGCTGATCTCCATCTTCATGTTCATCATCGGTATCCCAGTATCTTCCATGCTGTCGGATAAGTATGGACGCAAGCCAATCCTGGTCGTGACCTCGCTCATCATGATTGCTTTCGGCTTTAGCTTCCCCTTCTTCCTCGGCATTGAGCACGCCGACCGCAACTCGGTCCTTGGCTTCTTGCTCGTCGGCATGTTCATCATGGGCCTCATCTTCGGCCCCATGTCGGCTGTCTTGCCGGAGCTCTTCCCCACTAACGTCCGCTACACCGGTTCCGGCATCGCGTACAATGTCTCCTCTATCCTCGGTGCCGCCGTGGCCCCGTTCATCGCAACGTGGCTGGTCAGCGCCTTTAACGTGAGCTACGTGGGCTATTACCTCATCATCGTCTGCTTCATCTCCCTCATCGCTATCCTTATGATGCAGGAGCTGAAGGACCAGGATCTTTCCCAGGTTTAGGTCTTCAGACACAAGCATCTCCCCGTCTCCCCCGGTGCTGCTCACCGAGGGGCGGGGAGATTTTTGTCGCACCGTGCCTCGCCGCCTCTAAAAGTGCAGACCTGGAAGTGCAGACTCGCTGCGTCGTCGCAAAGCACTGCCTGAGCGCTCGACGACGACCACCTGCGTGAATGCACTTCCAGGTCTGCACAAATAGAAAGGGTGGCCGGCAAACATGTGCCAACCACCTATTCGGAGTTACTTGCCCGGATGGGAATCCTGTTACACAGAAACGGCCATTTTACCGGATTCCACCGCGTCGTCGATGGGCTTGCGACGCACGATGGCGGAGAAGACTGCACCAGTGACGTTGACCCACACCGCAGCGACCACACCCGGCAGCGCAGCCTCCGGGCTAAAGAACTGCAAGGCCAATGCCGAAGCAAGCCCCGAGTTCTGGGTCGCCACCTCAATTGCCGTAGTGCGCGCCGCCGCCTCGCGCTGGCGGGCTAGCTTGGCCATGTAGTAGCCAAAGAGAAATCCGATGAGGTTCTGGATAGCCACGCCGATAAACACTACGAGACCAACGGTGACCAGCTTGTCCTGGGATTTCGACACCACTGCTGTAACCACGCCGCCGATGCCGACGATAGCCACCCACGGCAAGGCCGGCAGAACCATGTCCACAGCTTTGCTGGCAATCACGCGCAGCAACAGACCCAGACCTACCGGGATGAGGACGGTCTGTACCAGCGACCACATCATGCCGGCACCATCGACCTCTGCGGTTTGCCCCGCCAACCACAGCATGAGCAGTGGTGTCATGATCGGCGAAACCAGTGTGGAGACCGAAGTCATCGCCACCGACAGCGCCACATCGCCCTTGGCCAGGTAGGCCATCACGTTGGAGGCCGTACCGCCGGGCACAGACCCGAGGAGGATGAGGCCGACAGTGGCGGCGTCGGAAAGCCCCAGCACTTTAGCCACGAGCACGGCGCTCGTCGGCATGATGGCAAATTGACAGACAACACCCAAAAAGATGGGCAACGGACGCTTCGCCACCAGGGCCAGGTCCGGGATAGTCAAGGTCAGGCCCATAGAAAACATGATGACCATGAGCAATTGCGAGGTGTATTTCCCCACCGGCTCAAAGGTGCTGGGGCTCAAAAAGGCGACAATAGCGCAGGCAATGATAACGATGGGAAAGATGTAGACGGCGAGTTTCTCGCCGGTCTCCCCTTCTGCACGCGGGTTCGTCATGGTGTTTCCTTTCCAGAATATGTCTCACTATATGAATTGAGTATCCCATATGATGAACCTCACGTACCCGGTTTGGTCGAGATTTACTGTCAAGCGATAGATTAGAAATATGTCCAAGCTATTAAGCCCCGATTCCTCTCGTTTCTCCCGCCCATCCGGCACCACGAGCCAGGCCGACGCCGTCCCCGCACGCTACAAGAACGGCTCCCCCGCCGACCTCGTTGCAGACATGGAAGCCATCGTCGGTCAAGAGAACGTGCACGGACGCCTCAGCGACCTCGTGCGCTTCTCCTCCGATGCCGGCCCCTACCGCTCCATCCCGAACATCGTGGTCTCCCCGCGCAACGCCGCGGACCTCGCCGCGCTGATGAAATACTGCGATACTCACGGTCGCCACATGACCTTCCGCGCAGCAGGAACCTCACTAAACGGCCAGGCCATGGGCGATGACATCCTCGTCGATATCAAAACCCACTTCGGCGGCATGGAGGTGCGAGAAGAAGGCCGCAAGCTATGGTCGCGCCCCGGCGTCATCTTGGGCGATGCCCAGGCAGTGCTCTCCCGCCACGGCTTCATGCTGGGGCCGGACCCGGGATCCACGTCCGTGTGCACCATCGGTGGCGTGCTGGCCGATAACTCCGGCGGTATGCGCTGCTCCTTGGAGCGCGATAGCTACCACAGCATCGAAGAGCTCATCTTCGTCCTGCCTTCCGGCACCATCGTGGATACGTCCCGTGGGGACGAGGCCTTCCGCAAGCAGGAACCAACGCTCCACGCCGATCTGCTGGCCTTCCGCGATAAGCTGCGCGCCAACACCGAGATGGTGGAGTTCCTGCGCACCAAGTTCTCCATCCGCAACACCAATGGCCTGCGAATTGATGCCTTCCTCGACGAAGACGAACCCGTGCACATCCTCAAGCGCCTGCTCATCGGCTCCGAGGGCATCTTCGGCGCTATCACGGAATCCGTCATCCGCACGGTGAAGCTTCCGCGCGTGAAGGCTACGACCTGGGTCGAGCTGCCCAATCTCCGCGATGCCGCAAACTACGTGCACCCCATCATGGAGACCGGTGCGGAAGCCTGCGAGCTATTGGTCGCCCCGGTCATGCGCCGTTCTGCCGAGCATTATGCGCACGCCCCGGAATCGTGGCGCAACCTTGATGATGACGCCGCAGCACTCCTCGTCGAGGTCGGCGGTAGCGATGAGGCTGACTTGGACAAGGCCATGGATCGCCTACGCACCGTGCTTGCCGACGCCCCACTACTCCGCCCCCTCGAATTCCTCACCACCGCGGAAGGTATGCGCGGAGCCTGGGAGCTACGCAACGGCCTGTACGGGCTGCTGGGTGCGGATCGCCCGAATGGCACGGCTTATATCACCGAGGATGTCTGCTTCCCGCCGTCACAGGTCGGCGAGGCAGCCGCGGATCTGCTCGATCTGCAGGCCAAGTACGGCTACCCGGAATCCGTGATGGGTCACGCTGCTTTTGGCAACCTGCACTTCTTTTTCACTCCGCGATTTGATGTCGAGGAAGAGCGCGAGTCCTATGCCGCGTTCTTGGATGACTTGGCCGAGCTGGTCATTGATAAATACCAGGGCTCGATGAAAGCCGAGCATGGCACCGGCGTGAACATGGCGCCCTTCCTGGAGCACGAGTGGGGCACGGAGGCCTTTGAGCTCTTCTGGGAGGTCAAGAACATGATCGATCCCAAGGGCATCCTGGCGCCGAACGTGAAGCTGACGCGCGACCAGACCATCCACCTGCGCAACTTCAAGTCCTTCCCCAAGGTCGAAACTGAAATCAACCCCTGTGTGGAATGCGGCTTCTGTGAGCCCGTCTGCCCCTCCCGCCACGCCACGGTGACCCCGCGCCAGCGCATCGTCTTGCGCCGCGAGATGGCCCGGCAGGAAGAAGGATCGGAGGTCTTGGCGCAGCTGCAGAAGGAGTATCAGTACGACGCCGTCGACATGTGCGCCGCCGACGGCACCTGCTCTATCCCCTGCCCGATTAGCATCGACACCGGTGCGGTCATGAAGCAGCTGCGCGCTCAGCAAGCCACCCCGGCTCGTGAGAAGGTGGCGCTTACGACGGCGCAGCGTTGGGAACTTGTGGAAAAGCTTGCCCGCGCCGGCATCATCTCCGCCAACAAGATTCCCCACAAGCCCCTCGAACTGGGCGCCAACATGGCACGTAACGTGGTAGCTCCCGATTTGCTGCCCACCGTCCCGGGACCGCTACCGCAGGCCGCATCGCGTCTGCCGGAAACCCCGCGCGAGGGCGCTGGCGCGCTCTACTTCCCTGCCTGCATCAACCGCATCTTCGGCCGCCCAGCCGGTGCGGCTAAGGATTCGGTCGACCTTCCGCGCGCCATCGTGGAACTCGGACGCCGGGCTGGCCAGCCGGTGTGGATTCCGGAGGACGTCGCGGGCGACTGCTGTGGCACACCGTGGTCCTCCAAGGGCTACAAGGAAGGGTTTGAATACCAGGCTCAAAAGATCGTGCGTGACCTCTGGCACTGGTCGGAGCACGGCCAGCTGCCCATCGTGGTCGATGCTGCCAGCTGCACCCACGGGTTGCTTGATTCCGTTCCTGAGGTGCTCTCCCCTGCCGACCGCAAGTTGTGGGAGGATCTGCGCATCCTCGATGTCGTGGAATGGCTTCGTGATGAGATCGCGCCGCACCTGCCCATCGTGAAAAACATGGGCAGCATCGCCGTACACCCAACCTGCTCGACGGATCACATGGGCATGAGCCAGGCCCTGGTTGATCTGGCGAACCTCTGCGGCACAGCCAAGGTCCCGGAGGGCGCGATGTGCTGTGGCTCCGCCGGTGACCGCGTCATGCTGCACCCCGAGCTCGTTGAGTCCGCCACGCGCGAGGAGCGTGCTTCTCTCGACGCGGAGCATTTCGATGCCTTCGTCTCCGATAACCGCACCTGCGAGATGGGCCTGGAGATGATCTCCGGGCGGACCTATGAATCAATCGCAGTGTTGTTGGAGCGGGCCTCCCGTCCGGTCGTCACTCCATAAGCAACGCGCCGGTGGCAATACTCCTCGTCGGGAGCTCTGCCACCGGCGCAACAGATGTGGTGGAACCGGGTTAGAGATAGTCGTAATTGATCTCGGTGTCGGGGGCGAAAAACACGCACCCGCCCTTCATCGGGCGCAGGTAGATCGTGTCGCCCTGGTGCACGTCAATGCCGCGCGGCACCTTCACCGTGATGCGGTCACCGCGGACCACGGTTCCGTCACTGGCCGACTCTTCGCGGCCACCATAGACATACAGCTCGGAGCCTAAGTGCTCCACGATATCGACCCGAACCGGTATACCATACTGTTCACCTGGCTGGTTGACGCCAACGATGTCCCAATTCTCTGGGCGCACGCCAACTAGGACGTGATCCGCCCCCACCTTCACGGCCTGCTCTTGTGGCATGTAATAGTCCAGCGCATGGTCTTTGCCGCTGACGACGCGACCGTCAACGAAGGGGACGTTGTCGATGAGAGTCATAGCCGGCGAACCGATGAACGTCGCGACGAAGGAATTACCGGGGTTCTCATACAGTGTTTTAGGCGGGGCGACTTGCTGAATAATGCCTTGTTTGAGGACACACACGCGATCCCCCATGGTCATTGCCTCAGTTTGGTCGTGAGTGACATAGACCGTGGTGGTGTTGAGCTCGCGCTGCAGTTGAAGGATCTGCGCACGCGTGGATACGCGGAGCTTCGCATCCAGATTGGAAAGGGGCTCATCCATAAGAAAGACCTTGGGCTGGCGCACGATAGCGCGACCCATGGCCACACGCTGGCGCTGGCCACCCGACATTGCGGAGGGTTTGCGATCGATTAGCTCCTCCAGCTCCAGCATTTTCGCGGCAAAACTCACGCGCTCTTCGATGGTTGCCTTGTCCACTTTGGCGTTTTGCAAGGCAAACGCCATGTTCTGACGCGCTGTCATGTTGGGGTATAGCGCATAGGACTGGAACACCATGGCTACATCGCGGTCCCGCGAGCGGGTCTCGGTAACGTCGGCCCCGTCGATGAAGATCTGGCCTTCGTCGATTGGCTCAAGGCCAGCGAGCATGCGCAATGTCGTAGATTTACCGCAGCCCGAAGGGCCAACGAGCACCAAGAACTCGCCATCCTTGATATCGAGGTTAATGCGGCTGACCGCCGGCGGCTTCTTCGGATCATAAATCCTGGAAGCTTGACGGAATTCAACAGTAGCCATGGTGTCCTTTCAAACGATCCGAAGTGTTACTTGAGCTTCGGGGTGATGTCGCGGTCGATAACGCTCTGGGTCTCCTTCTGCAGGTCACCGAATGCGGTCTCCACGTCCTCATTGCCCACAGTGATGCGGTCAAGAACTCCACCGATGCGCTGTCCACCGCCCGGCACGAATACGCGAGCGTAATCCTGCGGCTGGGTGTTCTCGTTGAGCTGTTCGATAGCCGTCTGGGCGTTCGGATTCTCCTCCAAGAACTTCTTCTCCTCCGGATCATCCAGGGCGTCCTTGCGCACCGGCATGTAGCCCGTCTTCTGGGAGAACTTGATGGTGTTCTCGGTGTTCGTCAGGAAGTCAATGAACTTGACCGCGTTAGCCTTGCGCTCATCAGAAATTCCAGCCGGCACAGCCAGACCAGCACCACCGGTGGCTGCCGAAGGACCAGGGCCCGGCAGGTAGGTGGTGATGAATGGAATCGTCGCCGTCTCCTTCAGGCCGCCCAGGGAGCCGGTTGACTCCAGAAGTCCAGAGGCCTTGCCGGAGCCAAAGGCGACGGTCGGGTCGGTGGAGATTTCGATGTGACCGGCCTTGACCTGGTCCTGCAGGAACTTACCAGCCTCGATGGACTCCTTCGACGTAAAGTTCGGATCCCACTCATCAGAGTAAGAGCCGCCGAAGGCCCAAATCATGCCCTGGAAGTACCAGTCGAGGTAATTGGAACCATCCGGAACAGTGATGGCCGGCTTGTCGAGCTTGTCCTTGATCTTGGTGGCCCACTCGTCGAATTCTTCCCAGTCCTTCGGGCCACGGTCGGTAGGAAGTCCTGCTGCCTTGAGGTCATCGGTGTTCCAGTACATCAGGTTCGTGGAGCGGGAGTACGGAACGCCATAGTGCTTGTCATTGTACTTGTAGTCTTCGCGCAGGGTGTCGACGTAGCTCTCATAGTCAATGTCGTTCATCTCCCACAGCTCATCGAGGGGCGTCGTGGCTTCATTCAGTGCGAAGTTGAACCACGTGACGTCAGAAGCAACGAGGACGTCGGGAAGGTCGCCACCTGCGAGGGCAGCGTTAAAGCGCTGTGCAACTTCCTCGTAGTTAGAGCCTGCGGTGACCAGTTCGACCTTCAGATCTGGGTTCTCCTTCTCGAATTCATCAATGAGCTCTTGTTCTATGTCACGAGAGGAGCCCGGGTGATTGGACCAGAAGGTGATGGTGTTGGCATCGCCGCCGTCCTTAGAGTCGTTCCCTGCGGTGGTCGAACCGCCTGCACAGGCGGTCAAGGACACGGTGGTGAGAAGTGCCGCGCAGGCGGCAACGATGCGAGTAGAAATCTTATGAGACATGGGGAGGTTCTCCTTGAGAAGTGAAGAATTGGGGGTCTTGTTCGAGTTGGGCGTCGGGATAGCAGGCAGGCTAGCCCTTGACTGCTCCAGCAGTCAGGCCCTTAATCATCGGCTTCTGGAGTATGAGGAAGATGATGATCATGGGCAGGGTTGTTAGCACGGTGCCGGCCATCACCGGCGCCCAGTTGGTCACGCCTTCCGCATCCTGCAAGCGGGTCAGGCCCACCGGAAGGGTGGCTGCAGCCGGAGTATCCGTAATCAGGAAGGGCCACAGGTATTGGTTCCACTCATTGACCACGGTGATCAGGACGAACGCAGACAGCGTTGGCCACGACATGGGCAAGACCACCCGGAACAAGGTGGTGAAGAATCCTGCCCCGTCCATGCGCGCGGCCTCGAGAATCTCCGGCGGCAATGATTGGAAGTGATTGCGCATGAGGAAGGCACCGAACGCCACGCCCGCCAACGGGATGATGACTCCAGCGTAGGTGTCTCTCCAACCCCATGACGCAACCAACGAGTAATTGGAAATAATGGTGATCTGGTTGGGCACCATCAGCGAGGCGATGATGAGTAAGAACAGCAGATTCCGGCCGGGGAAGCGAATGAATGCGAAGGCATAGGCAGTCAGAACTCCGAGGATTACCTCCACCACCGTGAGAATCAGCGTGATGATGATGGAGTTTTTCAGGTAGCTCGAGAATCCAGAGGTCTGCCAGACATAGGAATAGTTTTCTGCCTTGAAAGGATTAGGCCAGAAGGAAATCGGGTCCGAGTACACATCCTGGAAAGACTTAAAGCTGGTGATGAAGATGAAGTACAGCGGCACCATAATCATCAGCACTGTCAGTACCAAGGCAATGTAGCCGACGACCTTCGTTGCTGGATGACCGTGATCAACCGGCTCGCCTTTACGCTTGCGCTGGGCCTCGGTGATGACTGGTGCTGCAAGGGACTGCGAACCAGGAACCGGTGGCAGCTCTCCTTTTGCTTGCGGGAGCCCTACCTTGATGGAAGCTGGAATTGCGCGTTTTTCGGACATCTACTTATCCATCCTTTCCTGCAACTTGATCTGCAGCACCGTAATGACAAGCACGAAGAGGAACATGATGGTGGCCACGGCAGCGCCATAGCCGGCACGGTTGTTGATGAATGTCTCTTGGTACACCTGGAAAACCATCGTGGAGGTTCCGTAACCAAACGGTCCACCACCGGTCATCGCGTTGATGATGTCGAAGACCTGGAAGGAATTGAGCAGCACCGTGATTAACAGGAAAAACGTGGTGCCGCGAAGCTGTGGCAAGACCACGCGGAAGAAATGTCGCACCGCCGGGGTGCCGTCAATCTCGGAGGCCTCATCGAGGTCGCGCCGGCGCCCCTGCAAGGCAGCAAGATAGATGACGAAAACGTAGCCCACGTTCTTCCACACGTAGGTCACCGTAATCATGAACAATGCCCAGTTCTGCTGCTGGTAGAAGTTCGGCACATCGACCCCGATGAGGCCCAAGAAGTACTGGATGAGGCCGTAGTTAGGATCGAAGACGAACTGGAAGGCAACGCCAATCGCCGCGCCAGCGATGACGTAGGGAGCAAAGACCATCGAGCGCACCGCCGCGCGACCAAACAGCTTTTGGTCCAGCAACAATGCCAGCGCTAGCCCCAGAACCATTGAACCGGCCACCGCGAAGAAAGTGAAAACGACAGTGTTGAACACGACGCGCCCAGTGTCTGGCGCCTGGAACCAGTCAATGTAGTTCTGCAGGCCGACGAAAGTCATCGTCGGCGAAGAAATATTCCAGTTAAAGAAAGAGATGCGGATGTTATCGACCAGTGGTCGATAGGTGAAAACAATGAGAAGGAGAAGGTTCGGGCCAATGAGCAATGCCGCGAGGCCGATCTGTCTCCAGTCGAGCTTTTGCTTGCGTGGGTGACGCGCGTACTCCTCGGAGACGACCGGCTTCTCGGTGACTGCGGGGATCGCAGTCATGTGCCCGTTTCCCGGGTTGGATATTGCCATGCAGAGAAAGCTAGACCAAGACGGTTAACAGAAAGTTGACGAAAAGTTTTGGCCGGACAAACAACCGACAAACTTCAGGGGTGTAGCCTGCAAAAGCCCCTTATAAGCGTGCAGTACATCACAAATGTGACGGTTATAAACCTCCGGTCACACGTCGCTAAAAGAGCGACGCCACCACTTTTATAGCTAGACCTTTTAGACTCATGAGCGTAACCAATGCAGACCTGACTCAACGCTAATTAGCTGCGCGAAAGCACTTCCAGAGCCAGCTCCGGCAGGTCGGTTGCCATGAGCTCTACCCCGTTATCGCGGCACCACGCCATGTCCTTGGGCAAGTTCACCGTCCACACGTAAGACGGGCAATCAGTGTCACCAAAGAAGTCGGCTTCACTCCGTGCCTGGCGAATGGAGGGCCCGAAGCCCGAAGCACCCTCAAGGGAGTCTGGTAGTCCCGCATCCGGTTCCAAGAGAAGAAAGGAGCGCAGGGATGGCAATAGGTTTCGGAATCGCGTAATTGCTTCAGGGTTAAAGGAAATCAGACTGAACCGTGGATCGGCATCGAGATGTCGATTGCGTAGGACTTCGGCCACCGATTCTTCGAGTCGCGCCCCGAAAGGAGACGGGTGCTTCGTTTCGATAAGCAGCTGCTTTCCGGGGTATGACTCGATGAGGTCCACCAGTTCGTCGAGAAGCAGAATGCGTTGGGAATCCTCGTCGGTACCAAAGTTGAGTGTGCGCAGCTCATCCAGTGTCATGTCACCGACAGAGCCGGTGCCATCCGACGTCCTATCCACAGTCTGGTCGTGGATAACCACAACCTCCCCGTCTTTGGTCAGGTTGACGTCGCACTCCACACCGGCCACATCAAGCTTGAGAGCCTCCTCGAAGGCACGATACGTGTTCTCCGGGAACCACCCGTTATACCCTCGGTGCGCGATAATTCCTGTGCGGTCTGCCATGTTCTTTCCCTCCGGGCCGCAAAGTGGTTGTGCTTCTGGCGCCGCCCAGTGTAGACCGCTAGCGGCGGCCCCCGCGGTTGCGGTGCGTCGCCACCACGTGCACCGCATCCAGCATCCCTAAGGTGAGCAGCGCCTCACGGAGCGCGAACTGGAAAGTCCAGAGGCGGCGGAAGACCTGGTCGAAGCCCGCTGCGGCCGCTTCGCGGTGCCGCCCATCGAAGAAGCTGCGCTGGTAGCGAAGCGTTTCCAGGTAGTGGGTTCCGGTGTGGGTCTGAGCGATGATGCGCAGGTTGGAGCGCCTATCGAAGAGTCGGTGGGTCTCCTCCAGCGTCGGGTAATCCAAACCAGGCCATATATAAGCTCGCAGAACCTGAATCGCGGACTGTGCGGCCGGAGTCATCGCCTCGGTAGCAAAGAGCGATCCCAAGGCCACTCGCCCACCACTTACTAGCGAACGGTCCAGCATCTGCACATAGCGCCTACGTTCCGGAGGCGACAACGTTTCCAACTTCTCCACGCTCACTATCGCGTCATAGCGCCCACGCCATTGCTTCGGATTGGGCAACGCCGTCTCGATCCCCTGCACATGGACAGAATCAGCGGCTCCCTCAAGGAGTAGTTGTTCGTCGAACAGCGCCTGTTGCTCAGCATCCCCCGTGAGCACGTCGACTGTAGCGCGCCGGGCTACTGCTTGAACTGCTACCTGCAGGCCAGTCGCCGGATAAACCAGAAGGTGTGTTCCGGCACCGGTGCGGGTGGCATCGAGAAGCCACTGTGCAGCGCGGCGCTGTGCATCACCCAAGTCCTCACGATCCGTGTGCGTCGGCTCAGTCACGGTTGTGACGTCCACGAAGTGCTCTTTGGGTTCTTTACTCCCCACCCGCGCGCTATAGCTGCGCACCGCTTCACGCACCGTTGTGGGAACACCGCTAGCAAAGATGCCACCTGAATTGCTCAGGGAATCACCCGCATACAGCTTCACCACATCAAGAGGCAGCTCGCCGGGGCTCGAAGCTTCCACCGCCAGTTCCTTCGCCTTCGGCCGGTACCCCACCCCCAACAGCCGAAGGAGAACCTTGACGAGACGCTCGGAATCGGGAGTCGTCCACTCCCCTGCCATATAAGACTCGGCCAGGCCCAGCCAGCCTGAATCGGCGATGCGGGAGAAGAGGGCGTCGTGAAGCACGGCAACATCTGGGTCTTCGCCTTCCAATTCGACCCCAGCCTTGGAACACGCCTGCGCAAACTCCGCCTCCGCCCGGTCGCTTTTGAAACGCAACAGGCGTGGTGAAGGAACGGTGGCCACGCCCGGCCACGCCGCAGCGTCAATCGAAGCCAAGTGGGAATACACGCTCTAAACAGCCTTCCTCATCGCACACATGTGTCTTCCCAGACTAAAGCCAACGAGACCACCACGGGTGGAGGCGCGGCCCAAAAAGCCAGTTAATAGCCCATAAAGTATGCATGTACCGCTAGAAAGGTTTAGACTTACTCGGGTAAAATAATCAAGCTTTCTTCAGGAAGGTATTCAATCACCATGGCGCAAACTCCCCACCGTCCTAGTAACGGCCGCCACCACGTCGTTGTTATCGGTGCCGGCTTCGGCGGCATCAACGCCGTTAAGAAGCTCAAGGACGCGGATGTTGAGATCACCCTCATCGACAAGAAGAACCACCACCTCTTCCAGCCGATGCTGTACCAGGTAGCCACCGGCGTCATTTCCGCTGGTGAAATCGCTCCGTCTACGCGTCAGATCTTGCGTCACCAGGACAACGTCAACTTTGTCAACGGTGAGGTCACCGACGTCAATATCAAGGATCAAACCGTCACCGCGGAGCTCGATGGCTCGGTTCGCACCTACGGCTACGACTCCCTCATCGTGGCAGCGGGTGCTGGCCAGTCCTACTTCGGCAACGACCACTTCGCCGAGTATGCCCCGGGTATGAAGACGCTTGACGACGCCTTGGAGATCCGCTCCCGCATCATCTCGGCCTTCGAGAAGGCTGAGTTGGAAGAGGATCCTGCCAAGCGTGAGAAGCTGCTGACCTTCGTCATCGTCGGCGCTGGTCCGACTGGCGTTGAGCTCACCGGCCAGATCGCTGAGCTGGCACAGCGCACTTTTGCTGGCACCTACTCCAACTTTGGTTCCTCCTCCGCCAAGATTTACCTTCTGGATGGTGCCCCGCAAGTCCTTCCTCCGTTTGGCAAGCGCCTCGGCCGCAAGGCACAGCGCACCCTGGAGAAGCTGGGCGTTGACGTGCGCCTCAACGCCATGGTGACCGACGTTAACGCTGACGCCGTCACCTACAAGAACATGAAGACCGAGGAAGAGGTCACCATCGAGGCCGCGACCAAGATCTGGTCCGCAGGTGTCGCTGCTTCCCCGCTGGGCAAGCTTATCGCCGACCAGGCAGGCGTGGAGGCGGACCGTGCCGGCCGCGTCTCCGTTAACGAGGATCTCACGGTTGGTGAGTACAAGAACGTCTACATCGTCGGCGACATGATTTCCCTCAACCGCCTTCCGGGTGTTGCCCAGGTGGCTATCCAGGGCGGCAACCACGTGGGCAAGCTCATCGAAGCCAAGATTGATGAGGAGTCCACTGCTAACGAGGCCGAGCCGTTTGAGTACTTCGACAAGGGCTCCATGGCCGTCATTTCCCGCTTCAACGCAGTAGTCAAGCTGGGCAAGACCGAGTTCGCTGGCTTCCCGGCCTGGATCTCCTGGCTCGGTCTGCACATCTTCTACATCGTTGGCTTCCGCAGCCGTACCCTCGTGGCGCTGCACTGGATTCTCAACGCCTTCTCGCGCGACCGCGGAAACCTGGAAATCACCCAGCAGCAGCGCGTTGCTCGCAACGTGATTGACCGCGACCTCCACTAGGTCTTACGCGTCTTAAAAGGAGAGAGGAATTATCCTCTCTCCTTTTTCTTTACCCATGTACGGTAGACGGAAGAAAAGCCTAGATTAAGGAGAAAACAGTGCGCCAACCTGCGCTGCCCCGCGTCCTCAGCATCGCCGGCACCGATCCCACGGGTGGCGCTGGTATTCACGCCGACCTCAAGTCCTTTGCAGCCGCTGGGGCCTACGGCATGGCCGTGGTGACCGCCCTGGTGGCGCAGAATACGCAGGGCGTGCGCGCTATCCACACCCCACCGGTGGACTTTCTGCGTGATCAGCTGGCAAGTGTCAAGGACGACGTGACTATCGACGCCGTCAAGATCGGCATGCTGGGCTCCGTCGCTATCACCGAAACGGTGTGCGACTTCATCGCTTCCCTCCCCGCGGGTGTGCCGGTGGTCTGCGATCCGGTCATGGTCGCCTCCAGCGGTGACCGCCTGCTCGAACCGGAGGCGGAACGCGCAGTACGTGAGCTGGCTTGCCGCGCGACAGTGGTCACCCCCAACCTGCCGGAGCTTGCAGTCCTCGCGGGCGTAGCAGAACCGCGCACCTTTGATGATGCTCTTTCTGTTGCAACCAAGTGGGCCCACGAGAACGACACGTGGGTCGTAGTCAAAGGCGGGCACCTCGATGGTGCTCAGGCCGATAACGCGACCGTAAGCCCTTCCGGCGAAATCACGCGCGTGCCCTGCCCGCGGATTGATACGAAGAACACGCACGGCACCGGCTGCTCTCTGTCCTCTGCCCTAGCGGCGCGTTTGGGCGCGGGTCAATCCCTCGACGAGGCACTGGTATGGGCAACTGAATGGCTCCACGAGGCGATCGTGCATGCGGATGCGCTCCACGTCGGGCACGGACACGGCCCTGTTGACCACGGCCACCGGCTCCGGCGCCTCGCCGCGGAGGCACAAAGTTAGCCCAGCAGATCGGCGCCTGGGCGGGTAAGCACGGCCACCATGAAGGTGGAATTCTCCTTAAAGACCTTCATGTCCCAGGATGCAAAGATGAAGTCGACCCGATAACCCACTGAGCGAGCGAGGTCGAGGAAGTCCTCAAACCCCCAACCGCGGCCTTCACCAAAACCAACGACGAAGCGGCCGCCGGGGCGTAGCGCGTTGAACACGTTGCGCAGGGCCGCCTCACGCCCTTCGGTAGCGATGAAAGTCATGACGTTGCCCGCAGCCACGGCGATGTCGAAGTTATCCTCCGGGATTTCCTCCTCGGAAAGATCACCTACCTCCCAGCGGGCCTCCGGATAATCGTTCACCGCGTGCTCGATCAGGATGGGGTCGACGTCCACGCCCAACACCGTATGCCCGCGTTTTGCCAACTCGCCGCCGAGACGTCCGGAACCACAGCCGGCGTCGAGGACGCGGGAGTGGCGTTCACTCATGGCGTCGATAAGCCGGGCTTCCCCGTCGATATCCTTGCCCTGGGCCCGTAGCGTCTTCCATTTCCGTGCAAAGTTGTGGGAATGGGCGGGATTCGCTGCAGTTACTTCTTTCCAGGTAGGCATGACAACGAGTATAGGCCTTTAGAGGTGTAAGATTTAGCCGCTCTTATAAAACGCCTATACGAAGCGAAGGAGGCTGAGACACGATGCCATCTGTACCGTCACCATTCAAGCCACGCAAGAAAAACACTTCGGACAATAGTTCGCCGAGTTTTTCCGTGCCTGTCGAGCGCGCCATTGAGCACTGCCGAGTGTTCATCGACGGCGAGGCGCTGCCCGGTGAGTTCACCCCGCACAGCGCGCTGCAAGCCGTGGAAGAATACGGCCGCGGCTTCGTGTGGGTAGGCCTGTACGAGCCGCTCGAATCCCAGATGACTAAGGTAGCGGCCGAATTTCGCATCCACGAGCTCATCGTCGAGGACGTCGTCCAGGCGCACCAGCGCCCCAAGCTGGAGCGGTACGATGACCAGCTCTTCGTGGTGGCCCGGTCGGTGAACTACCGAGACCACGATGAGGTTGCCGATAAACGCCAGATCATCTCCACTGGTGAAATTCAGATGATCATCGGCGACACATTCATCATCACGGTCCGCCACTCAGCGAAGCTGCCCAACTTGGCCTACGTAATTCAAGATGAACAGGACCTAGTTGAGCAGGGCCCTATTTCGCTGGCGTGGAAGATTCTGGACATGATGGTGGACCGCTATTCGGAGATCTGCCGCCTCATCGCCATCGAGGTCGACGAACTAGAAGAAGAAATCTTCACTCCGAATTCGCTGCCCAACATTGACCGTATCTACATGTTTAAGCGTGAGATTCTGGAGATGAAGCACGCCATCGTGCCGCTTTCCCCGGCGTTGCGCGCGATGGTCGCAGACCACAAGGATCTCATTCCGAAGACGATTCGCTCCTATATCCGGGACGTCAACGACCACCAACTTGTGGTGCAAGACCACGTGGCGGGCTTCGACGAGCGTTTAACCTCGCTTATCGACGCCTCCGTGGCCAAAATCAGCATGCAGCAAAACTCCGACATGCGCACGATCTCCGCGGTGGTTGGCATGTGGGCCGCTCCAACGCTCGTGGCGGGTATCTACGGTATGAACTTTGACGTCATGCCGGAGCTTCATTTTCCCTGGGGCTACTACGGGGCAATTGGCCTCATGATCTTGGTCGTGGCCGGAATGTGGTGGTGGTTCCGGCGCAACAATTGGTTGTAGGGGCTACTGCACCACCATGGTGCGCAGCGTGGAAGCAGCGAGAAGTACATCGCCCTGGCTGATTTTTACTTCCCACAGCTGCGTGCGGCGGCCCTTGTACAGCGGCGTAGCGACGGCGCTGACGGTGCCTTCGGCTACCGGTTTAAGGAAGTCTGTGTTGTTGTTCACGCCGACAACCGGCTTGCCCGCGAGAATGAGGCTGCCGACAGATGCAGTGGACTCCGTAATCGTGCAGAAAAGCCCGCCATTCGCCACGCCCCACGGCTGGTGGTGGTCTGGAACGACGTCGACCTCGGAGCGAATCTCATCAGCCGAGATGTGTGTGAAGCGCAGTCCGATGAGCCCGGCAAGCCCCTGTGGGTGAGAGTTGATGAGGTCAAGTTCCTCGGCGTTGAGCGGCCGTGTTTGGGATACCGCGACAAACTTTTCAAAGATTTCAGAGTGTTTCATGCCACACCAGGTTAGTGGATATCGGTGACGTAGGATGGTGGACATGACTCAAACTGCTGAAAAGACAGATCTCGCTCAGATTGGCGTTGTGGGCCTCGCTGTAATGGGCTCCAACCTCGCGCGTAACTTTGCCCGAAACGGAAATACCGTCGCGGTCTACAACCGCAGTCCGGAAAAGACCCGCGCGCTCATCAGTGAGCACGGTGATGAAGGTACCTTCATCCCGTCCGAAACTGTCGAAGATTTCGTTGCCTCCCTCGAGCGCCCCCGCAAGGCAATCATCATGGTGCAGGCTGGCGCGGCTACCGACGCCGTCATCAATCAGCTCACCGAGGCGATGGATGAGGGCGACATTATTATTGATGGCGGCAACGCCTTATTCACGGACACCATTCGCCGTGAGAAGGAGGTGGCGGCTAAGGGCCGTCACTTTGTCGGCGCGGGAATTTCCGGTGGTGAAGAAGGCGCGCTCAATGGCCCGTCCATCATGCCTGGCGGCCCAGCAGAGTCTTGGGAGACCCTGGGCCCAATCCTTGAATCGATCGCAGCAGAAGTGGACGGAACGCCATGTGTGACCCACATTGGACCGGATGGCGCGGGTCACTTTGTCAAGATGGTGCACAACGGCATCGAATACGCCGACATGCAGGTTATCGGTGAGGCATACCAGCTGCTTCGTTATGGTGCAGGCATGGAACCAGCTGAAATCGCTGAGGTTTTCCGCGAGTGGAACGCCGGCGACCTGGACTCCTACCTCATTGAGATCACCGCCGAAGTGCTGGCACAAAAGGATCCGGAGACAGGTGCCCCGCTTGTCGACGTCATCGTGGACGCCGCCGGCCAGAAGGGCACCGGCCGTTGGACCGCCATTAATGGCCTCGAGCTGGGCGTGCCGATCACCGGCATTGCGGAATCGGTGTTCGCGCGTGCGCTCTCCTCTGCCACCGCTCAGCGTGCAGCTGCCCAGGAGGGCCAGCTGCCCTCCGGAACCATTACCGAGCTCAACGTAGATAAGGCCGAGTTCGTCGAAGACGTTCGCCGTGCACTGTATGCCGCAAAGCTCATTGCCTACTCTCAGGGCTTCGATGAGATCAAGGCTGGCTCCGAGGAGTTCGGCTGGAACGTGGACCCACGTGACTTGGCTACAATCTGGCGCGGTGGTTGCATCATTCGTGCGAAGTTCCTCGACCGCATCCGTGAGGCCTACGACAACAATGCCGACCTGCCTGCCTTGATTTTGGACCCGTATTTCAAGGGCGAGCTGGAGAACCTCATCGACCCGTGGCGCCGCGTCGTCGTTGCTGCAACGCAGCTGGGCCTGCCGGTTCCGGTGTTTGCCTCTTCCCTCTCCTACTACGACAGCTTGCGAGCCGAGCGCCTCCCTGCTGCTCTAATCCAGGGCCAGCGCGATTTCTTCGGCGCCCACACCTTCAAGCGTGTGGACCGGGACGGCACATTCCACATCGAATGGTCAGGTGACCGCTCCCTGACCGAAATGTAGCCGCCAAGCCCCTCCCCCGAGGGGCTTTTCTTATATCTGTTCCGCCGAACGTATTCTCCCTTCTCCGGCTGCGCCCCTCACCGTTCCTGCGGAGCGCTCCTAGGCGCCACACGCCGCCGTTCCCGCCATGGCTCACATCCTCTCGCCCGCAGCCACCGTTCACCCAGCCTCCCCCTGTCCGCCGCCACCGTTCACCCAGCCAATCCCGTCCCCTACCCTTTGTCAGCATTAGCCACGCCTGTGGCCAACCTTCCTCCCGTTACCCGTGACGCACCCCTCTATCCAGGAATTTTCTTCCTCCGGTTGCGGGGTTGCTGGTGCTGTTTTAGTCTCTGTGCTCATGGGGGATATTGAAACCTACCTCCGCCTACGCAACTCGGGGATTGCACTGGTGGAACATATACCTGGCACACCCGATGAACTCCGCGTGCTCGGCGCGGATGCCGCCGATGCCACCGAGCTTGCCGGCCTACACCAGGTTTACTTCGGCCCCACCCGCTTTAGCG
>NZ_KV788179.1:0-2227 GCF_001807205.1 Corynebacterium sp. HMSC05D03
TCACCCCGCTACGCACCCCGAAACCGGAAGAGCCGGTAAAGCATCAACGACGCGATCGATGGAATCTTCCCCAGGGCTTAGTTTCGTTCTGGCGGCACGTATTTGCTTGCCGCCTGTTTGTGAGGGCCGTCTTTGACGGTGGCGAGTACGCCTGAATCTGCCCCGCAGATTGAGGGGGCCGACACCGGAGAAGCGTGACCCTTACAAACAGACTGTGGCCCTGGCTGCATCAGCAGTCGGGGCCACCCTGCCACAGTAAGCACGATAAGTAGGAGGTGGATATGCGAGACAAGTTCTCGACATATTCGCGTACAACCGTGCGCCTCGATAAGGATTTAGACCGATTTGTCGAGGAGGTCGCACGGGTCGTAGGGGTGCAAAAGGCCGTCGTGTTCCGGGAAGCTCTCTATGTCCTCGCGGAGGAGGAGAGCGTGCTGACGCAAAAGCGTTTGGCCCCGGACACGCTGCGCCGCCTGGACGAGATGAACGACCAACTGCGGCGGATTGGCGTCAATCTAAACCAGTTGGCTCGCCGCGCGAATATCGACGGCGTGGCCCCCGTGTCTGAGGCTGTAGAAAGCATTGGCTCCGAGGTTTCTTCTCTTCGCAAAGAGGTGAAGGACTTTGTCCACAATCAAGATTAACTACAGCCAGAATATCCGCGCGGCAACGGTCTACGCCGTCTATGGAACGGCAGACAATGCCCGCAAGGGTGAGGTGCGAGCCGATGCTTTATGCACGGTTCAACCTAACGCTGAATCGTTTTCTCCGGAGGCTACGGCTGGCCGTTGGTCGGGTGTGGACTTCATGGAAGCCAGTGTGGAAGAAATGGAGCGATATGCTCCGGCTCAGCGCACTGACGAAGCAATTATTTATATCCAATCGTGGGCTAAAGACGAGCTGGATAAGGATAACCCGGCCGATGTAGCTCGGGCTAATGCGGCTGGCTCAGAGCTGGCGATGCGGCTGACGCAGGGCACGGGAGTTCCGTTTACCGTGGCTACGCACACCGACAGTAAAAGCGGCTGTGTCCACAACCATATCGTCTTTGCCAACCACGATACGCAGACAAAGAAGGCTGCACCTCGGGATATGCGCAACTGGTACAAGCTGCGCAATATCAACGACGAGCTGATGCGCGATTTGGGGATGCGTGTCCTGGAGCGAGAGCCGGAAATATCGCTGCTTCCTGCTGAGCGCAGGGCACGCAAGGAGGGCAAGTCCACAGACTCGACGGGCCTGGGCGTGGATGAGCTGACCGCAGCCACGTGGGCTGATTTTGCCCGCAAGCGCATGGATGAGCTGTGCGCGGATAAACAGGTGGCAGATGCTGACGACCCACTGGCGAAGGCAGTAGAGATTGCTGGCAAATACAACCTGTCTCTAAAAGTGCAGCCCAACTCAAAAACCGAGGGTGAGTCGCTAACCGTGGCCCTGGTCGACGACGACGGCGAGGATGCCTACTTCACGAACACCACGAAGGCCGGACGTACTCGAAAGCGTAAAGCAGCTAAAGCTGGCTCAAAATTGGGCCGCAGCTACTCGCTAGAGGGTGTGACCGAACGCGTTAACGAGGCCCAATCAGCCCTTCTTGCGCGGCAGCTTGCAGCACTTCAAGCCAATTCAACCGATGACGACCTGGAGGCGAAATACGGCTCCAGCCTTCTCGATGACGAGGAGGAAGAAAACTATAACAACCAGGAGGTATTCAATCATGGTGTCAGTGACCGAGATGACGAAGCTAGCCCAAGCAGCGGCGAAAGGCAAGATGGACAGCATCTTGAAGGTTCTCAGCCCACGCCTGGACAAGGCGGAGAAGGCTATCAAGACGCTGCAGGAGAAACTGAAGAGTCTGCCGGAGAATACAGGGGACATTCTCAGTTCTCTGCCCAGCGACTTCTCGACGAGGTTGACGCAAGCGGAAAGCGAATTAAGGAACGTAAAAAGCAATCTCGCCGCAAACAAGAACTACGTGAGCAGCAGTCACTTCCAAGTAACGATGATGGAAGTGCAGCAGATGATCACCGGGCTGATAAGGAACATCGAGGATCTGCCCAACGGCCTGGAGGGGGTAAAAGGGTACCTAATCGAGATAAGCGAGCAGATGTCGCGTCTGACAAGGATGCAACAGCTGGTACTCAAAGCAGCCGAAAGCCCCATCCATCTCGACAAGGATTCCAGCCAAGCAGTAGCCCAGAGCCTGAACGCTCAGATGACTTCGAGCCTG